>JAOULS010000230.1 GCA_029881895.1 Cyclobacteriaceae bacterium
TTATAAATCCTTTGACATGACTTAAGGGTTGTAAACTCTGAAGAGCAGGGTTAAGAATTAGATATAGAGAATTTATTAAATGAAAAATAAAAGGTTTGGTTATTTGTCAATAATTGCTCTGACTGCGTTGTTAATACTGCTTTTAAATAATAATGAAATTATTCTTGGCTATTTATTTGGTCGTCCAGAAAATAGAATGAAAGAGATTAAAATGATTAATGGATTGGTCTATTTGAAAGATTATAGAGTAGGACTTTTGAGTGTAAATAAAGTGCTTTCTAGCAATTCGAAACCTGATCAAGAACCTGATGAAAAAACAGAGTTTATATTTAATACAGATTTAGATATATTTTATCAGGTGAGTAATGATACACTATTTTTGTTCGTAAGAAAAAAAACTACTGTGCCTTATGATTTCCCAAAAGAAATAAATATCAAACAGATAGAATTAAAGAATCCTGATTATATGAATTTGTATAATACATATGTCGAAAAAGGGTATAAGATTTTTTAGAGACTCCTCAACTGTCCGTAGTTTAAGCTTGCATGCGATAAGCGTGCGAAGCAGTAACTATGGATTGAACAATGATAATAGAGTCTTTGACTTGATTATGAAACATCCGCTATTCGTATGCTTATCATAGGATTTTCAATCCGTCTGCTTTAAATTTGATACATGGGAATCAAGGTGCGGTACACTTGTAACCTTTACTCTTCCCTCCCTCAACAAACACAAGCGGATGCTTACACTTGATGGTAAAACTAAAAATAGAATAAAAACGTTATCTTTACATAACCTAATAAACAAGCCAATGGACATACAATTAGAAAAAGCAGCCATTATAAAACGTTTTCAACAGGTCAATGACGAATCGTTAGTACAAGCATTTAAAAGCTTGTTGGACTATGCCATGAGCAACGATAAAAAAAAATACTGAAGAAGAGCTAAGTGCATCAATAGATAGAGCATTGCAACAAGTGAAAGAAGGAAAAACTACTCCACATCATCAGGTAAGAAAAAAGTATGAAAAATGGCTTTAAAAGTTGAATGTACTGATGAAGCCAATGAAGGGTTAGACGATATTATAGAATACCTCGAACATAAATGGACTGATAAAGAGGTCACTCATTTTTTTCAATGACTGGAGGAGTGTATTGAAAAGATAAAAGAAGCACCTCACAGGCAAAAAGATTCACAACGTAAATCAGGAACGAAAGAATATCAACATTCACCACAGACCACTATTTTTTATACATATGACGATAATGTCGTTTATATTTTAAGACTGTGGGCGAATCTAAAAGATACAGGTAGCTTATAATCTCCTCAACAAACACAAGCGGATGCTCACGCTTGATGGTAAAACTAAAAATAGAATAAAAACGTTATCTTTACCTACCGAAAACACTAAACGAATGGACATACAAGCAGAGAAATATTCATTGATAGAATACATTACAAAGGTTAAAGATGTCAGCCTGATTGAAAAGTTAAAGGAATTTGTAAAAGCGAATGAGCGTGATTTTTGGAGCGATCTAACCGAAGCACAACAGAAAGAAATTAGACAAGGAATGAAAGAGTTAGATCAAGGAGAAAAATCCGAGTACGAATCGATAATGGCTAAACATAGGTAATGAGTAAGAAAGTTGTATTCTCACCAACAGCGACCAGAAAATTATTAGTTTTGTTGGAATACCTTGAAAACAAATGGTCAGAAAAAGTAAAAAAGGAGTTCATCGAAAAGCTAGACAAGAGCATATTAAGAATCACTGACTTTCCAAAAAGCTGCTCAGAATCCATTGAAATCAAAGGGTTATTTAAATGTGTAGTAACTAAACAGACTAGCTTGTTTTATCGAATTAAATCAAAAGAGATAGAAGTAGTTACACTGTTCGATACTCGTCAAAATCCTAAAAAACTAAAAGTGTGATTTCCGCAAAATCACCCATTGGTGCGATATTTTAGCTCGTATCCTAGATAATACAACAAGAAAATAGTGCAAAGCTTTCCCGATAGTAACCGGGGTTATTTCTAAATGGATGAACCGTTCTTTTAAGTTTACAATTTGTGAGAAATAAAGAGCAACAATGCAAAATAGAAAGTCGTCTTGTTAAATTCGGAAAGAGGGGAAGAAATTTATAACCAAGCGTAGTAGTCACTCCTTTATTATTCTTTTATCTTTGCATTTCAATTGTGATTTAGAATATTATGTCAGACAAAAAGTATACCATTACGGCTGCATTGCCGTACGCCAACGGCCCAGTACATGTTGGACACTTAGCAGGGGTTTATGTTCCTGCGGATATTTATGTACGTTATTTAAGAAGTAAAGGAGAAGATGTAGCATTTGTGTGTGGTTCTGACGAGCATGGTGTTCCAATAACAATACGAGCAAAAAAAGAAGGCGTTTCGCCTCAAGAAATTGTAGATAAGTATCATGAGATTATCAAAAAATCATTTAATGATTTTGGGATAAGTTTCGATATATATTCTCGCACCTCTTCGCCCACGCATCATAATACAGCCTCTGATTTTTTTAAGAAACTGTATGATGACGGTGCTTTTGAAGAAAAAGAGTCGGAGCAATTTTACGATGAGAAAAACCAACAATTTTTAGCCGATAGATATATAGTAGGTACTTGCCCTAGATGTAATTTCGATGGAGCCTATGGCGATCAGTGTGAGTCTTGCGGTTCAACACTTAGTTCTACTGAATTAATTAATCCTACATCGGCATTAAGTGGTGAAAAACCTGTAATGAGGAATACTAAACATTGGTATTTACCATTGGATAAGTATGAAAATTGGTTAAAAGAATGGATTGTTGATGGGCATAAAAATGATTGGAAAACGAATGTGTATGGGCAATGTAAATCATGGATAGACCAAGGGTTACAAGCAAGGGCAGTAACGAGAGATTTGGATTGGGGAGTGCCCGTTCCTGTCAAAGGAGCAGAAGGAAAAGTACTTTATGTTTGGTTCGATGCACCTATTGGATATATTTCAGCCACCAAGGATTGGGCTGAAGAAAAAGGGAAGAACTGGGAAGATTTTTGGAAAGGAAAGAATACGGAACTGGTTCATTTTATTGGAAAAGATAACATTGTGTTTCACTGTATTATTTTTCCAGCGATGCTCAAGGCCGAAGGAAGTTACGTGCTTCCACAAAACGTACCTGCCAATGAATTTCTGAACCTTGAGGGAGACAAAATATCTACTTCAAGAAATTGGGCGGTGTGGTTGCATGAGTACCTAGAGGAGTTGCCCGGTAAAGAAGATGTACTTCGGTACACACTTTGCGCCAATGCTCCAGAGACAAAGGACAATGATTTTACTTGGAAAGATTTTCAAGCTAGAAATAATAATGAGCTTGTAGCCATATTAGGGAATTTCATTAATAGGGCAGTAGTGCTTACTCATAAATACTTTGAAGGAAAAGTGCCAGAGATAAACACTCTGGAAGCGATTGATGAAGAGGTAATTCAGAAAATGAATGAATTCCCTCAATTAATAGCTGCTTCGTTGGACAAATATCGCTTTAGAGAAGCGATGGGTGTTTTTATGGATTTAGCACGCTTAGGTAATAAATATTTAGCCGATACTGAGCCGTGGAAGTTGATAAAAGAAGACGAAAAGCGCGTAGCAACTATTCTGAATATTAGTTTGCAGATAGCAGCGAACCTGACAATTGTTGGAGAGCCCTTCCTTCCTTTCTCGATGAAAAAGCTAGAGGGTATTTTGAATACTACTTCGAGAAAATGGAATGAAGCTGGCAAAGCGGATTTATTGGACAGCGGACATCAGCTGAATAAAGCAACGTTATTGTTTGAAAAAATTGAAGATGATATGGTAGCAACTCAAGTACAAAAGCTAGAAAACACTAAAAAGCAAAATGAGATGGAGAATAAAGAGGCAACTCCTTTAAAACCTGAAATCACTTTCGATGATTTCATGAAGATGGATATTAGAATAGGGAAGGTGTTGGAAGCGGAAAAAATGAAGAAGTCGAAGAAGCTTTTGAAGTTAACCATTGATACAGGAATTGATACGAGAACAGTGTTGAGTGGCATTGCAGAACATTTCACCCCAGAAGAGGTAGTTGGGCAGCAAGTGAGTGTATTAGTGAACCTAGCTCCACGAAAAATGATGGGAATTGAATCACAAGGAATGGTGCTGATGGCAGAAGATAAAGACGGCAGCTTAAAATTTATCCAGCCTGGAGATGATGTAGTGCCTGGCGCTTTGGTGAGTTAGTTTTTATGAAGATGGGTTGAAGTTTAATTTTCTCTAAAATGATAGACGAAAAACCTCGTAACACCAATTTTGAATACGTGTGTTAACACGAAATCAGGTGATTATTTTTCAACCGAAATGAAATAACAAAGCCCTTAATTTTTAAGGGCTTTGTTATTTATAATATTTACGTATCGGAATAAATTTATGCTGAGCGCAGTTGAATCAATTTATACTGAGCTAGTCGAATATTATCCATTTACTTTTTTATGATCGGCAAGAAATTGAGCTAACCCCTTATCGGTAAGTGGGTGATTTAGTAAGCCAGTGATTACATTTAATGGACAAGTAGCTACATCAGCACCGATTTCAGCACATTGAATTAAGTGCATGGTGTGACGAACACTAGCTGCTAATATTTGTGTGTCAAAACCATAGTTTTGGTAAATAAGCACTAATTGTTCGATAAGTTCTAACCCATTAAAAGAAATGTCATCTAATCGTCCAATAAAAGGAGAAACATAAGTAGCTCCTGCTTTTGCAGCTAAAATGGCTTGTCCAGCAGAAAAAATAAGGGTGCAATTGGTGCGTATTCCTTTATCAGAAAAATATTTAATCGCTTTTAT
>JAOULS010000231.1 GCA_029881895.1 Cyclobacteriaceae bacterium
ATCTTCGTCCGAAGAACAACTAGTACTTAAACTCACCAGAACAATGAAAAAGAACCAAACACTCTTCCTCATTCTTATTGAATTTCATTATTTACTTGAATGTCCAAAAGTTCTATCTCAAAAACTAAAATAGAATTTGCTCCAATTTGAGGACTAACAGCTCTTTGTCCATACCCTAACGGAGAAGGGATGTATAAAGTACCCTTGCTTCCTTTATTAAAATATTGAAACCCTTCTACCCATCCTTGGATTACGGCTCCGTTTTGCAGAACCGTCTCAAATGGGCCATATGTTCTTCCTTCATTGTAAACGCCATTTTCTTTCGCCATTTCTTCAATATTAGTATCAAAAAAAGCACCATTCAGAACATGTCCAGCATAATTAGCTTTAATTTTTTGTCCTAATACAACATTTTCTCCTTCGCCCTGTTCGGTAATTACATAACGCAAACCACTTTCAAGTTTTACAGCTTCAATGTTATTCTCCTCTAAATAAGCATCAATAATCGCTACATCTTTATCCAACTCTTCTTTTGAGGCGTCTTTCATTAACTTTTCTCTATACGCAACGAAATCTTCTTCAGACATGGCATCTCTTACCACCATACATACTTTTAATAAGTCTTCCGCCTTTATATTTGGAGGTGTTACATCACCGTACAATTTACTTGCGGGTATATTAAACAATACACTATCCCCGTTTTTAAGGTTATAAATTACTTCTTCAATAGAGCCTCTGTTCATCGCCCAAATTGAATCTACCTTTCTGGCTGGCCTAGGCATTCCATCAATTGATGTATCTACGATCAATGAATCTGTTAACGTTTTTACATTAAAATCAAGTAACATCGTCATGCCTGGTGCTATCTCTTCACTCCCTTTCTGAATAACGGAAATTTCAATCCCACTTTCAGTAGTAATCGTTTCTGGAGTGCTTGAACATGATGCCGCAAAAACCCCTACTAAACCGATAATAAATAACTTTCCTATTTTCATTTTATATTAATTTTCTGTTGTTAATTCTATTTTATACTTTTTTAATAAATTTTCAAATTTATGAACTGTATCTTCTAAACTCATTTCCGACTTGCCTCCAGCTGCGTTTTTATGACCTCCCCCATTAAAATGAGTGCGTGCCAATTCGTTTACCGAAAAACTATTAACCGACCGAAAGGACATTTTTATACCGTCATCAGACTCTTTAAACAAAGCTGCCAGTTTTATTCCTTTTATTGACAACGCATAATTGACCAACCCTTCGGTGTCTCCCATTTGTGCGTTAAATTTTTTTAATATTTTTTCTGAAAGTGCAAAGTAAGCAGTATTGTATTCACTCAGCACTATTAAATTTTCGCTTAGCGCATAGCCTAACAATCGCAATCTATTTTCAGAATTAGTGTCGTAAATTAATTTAGCCACTTTAGAGGTATCCGCTCCTTTTTCTACTAATGCCGCACTTACATCGAACACCGTTTTGGTGACGTTTGAATGCCGAAAGCTACCTGTATCTGTATTGATTCCTGCATACAAACACTCTGCAATATCAACGTCAACAAGATCACAACCCCCTATTTCACAGATAAACTGATAGATTAATTCAGCCGTAGAAGCTGCCTTAATACTATGAAGGGCATATTTGGCAAAATCTTCTGGTTCTAAATGATGATCGATCAACACTTTATCCCCTTTTGCCTCCCCAACCACATCGCCCAGTTTATCAATTCGACTTAATGCTGAAAAGTCGAGACAAAAAATCAAATCTGCTTCATTTACCCGTTGAACGGCTTTCTCCTCATTTCCATTAGTATAAACCATTACCTGATCTTCACCTTTCATCCATTTAAGAAAATCTGGATACCCCGTAGGGGTTATTACATCTACTTGATGATGTAATTTTTTTAAAAACAGCATTAACCCCAAAGACGACCCTAACGCATCAGCATCAGGACGACTGTGTGTGGTAATTACAATTTTTTTAGGTGTAGTAAGTACTGTTTTTAGCCCTTCTAATTTCTTCATATACTTTCCAACGTCCATTTTCATCTGGTCGTTCAAAATTTTGTGAACCGCAAATTTGTACATAAAAAAACTGAAATACAATTTTACCCCAAGTTAGCCGCAGTTCTACTATAGATTTTTTGACTTTATAATGAATACTCGACTAAAGTTCCTACTTTTGCAGCGAAAATTAACAACATAAGAAAATGGCAACAAATAGAACATTCACCATGATTAAGCCCGATGCTGTAGAAGCAGGTAACATTGGAGCAATTACAAAAATGATTCAGGAAGCAGGTTTCCGAATTGTAGCAATGAAAATGACTAAATTGAGTCAGGAAACTGCTGGACAATTTTATGAAGTACATAGCGAACGTCCTTTTTATAACGACCTTTGCACCTATATGTCATCTGGTGCTATTGTACCTATGATTTTAGAAAAAGACAACGCAGTAGAAGATTTTAGAACACTTATTGGTGCTACTAATCCTGCTGATGCTGCTGAAGGCACCATTAGAAACTTATTTGCAACATCTATCGAAGCAAATGCGGTTCATGGGTCTGATTCGGACGAAAACGCAACGATAGAAGGAAGCTTCTTCTTTTCGGAGACAGAACGATATTAAGTATCCCTGTTTTAACATCACTACCTGAAAAAAATTCTTTTTAGTAGAACTACTGAGAGGTATTGTTTGGAGTGGTGAAATAGGAAAACAAAAAAGTCCTTGAGGGTACATCTCAAGGACTTTTTTTGTGTGTATTATTCCTAAGCTTTTGGTTTATAAATATTTTTCAGTTCTATTATCGATTTTATTACAATACTTGCTAAGAATAACATAAACAAGGACATCCCTAAGTAAAAATGTTTACTCGTTATAAGTAGATTTTCCTCACTTAGTATGATTACAGCTCCTAGCGTTACTACAAAGAGCAACCCAGAGATATAATCACACACTGTTTTTTTGCTTAATACCCCTACCGCAATATTTAAAAAAACCGTAATCATTAAACATGATAAGACCACCCATGATACAACCATTTTCTTATATTTAGTGACAACTCTTTACTAGGTGAGTTTGACTACCTTATACCAAAGCTAGTTCATAAAAGAGATGGGGTCAATACCACAAATAGGGTATTTTATAGGGCATGTTTTGAATAACTCATTCCTACATTCACTGAACTATTTTGGAAAGTGCCAATGGTGTGATTTTATTGTTGTTACATTGCCCTACCACTATCTTCCATTGAAAAATTTAAAAAGCTTTCATGAAGTGATTATCAAATGTATACCTTTGGTGTTTTCAAATTTAATCTCTTGAAAGTAACGCTTGTACATCAATATTTTAAGCACCCCAGTGAGGGAGGCGCAATACGTTCATACTACTTAGCGAAAGGATTATTAGCGCGAGGGCATGAGGTAGAAGTGATTACTACGCATAATGAAAAAACCTTAGCGATAAAGCGGATTGATGAAATCAAAGTAGTGTACTTGCCTATTTTCTATGACAATACGCTAGGGAAGTACCAGCGGATGATGGCGTTTATAAAGTTTATCTTTCAGTCTATCAACACACTACACAAGCGAAAAAAACCTCAACTTTTATATGTAATTTCCACTCCACTTACCGTGGGGATTATTGCCCTCTGGGCAAAATATATAAAGCGTATTCCATACATTTTTGAAATAGGTGACTTATGGCCAGAAGCACCTATCCAGTTAGGATATATTAAAAATGCATTGTTGAAAAAAGTTTTATACTGGTTTGAGAAAATAATCTATCGGAATGCCTACAAAATAGTGGCCATGTCGCCTGATATTGAAAAAATTATCCGTCAAGGAAATAAGGTGATAATGATTCCAAACATGGCTGATTGTGATTTTTTTACACCCGTAGCTAAGCCTATGGCTACATTGGAAAAATATAAAATCGGTCATGAATTTGTTATTTCTTATTTAGGTGCTGCTGGCAGGGCTAATCACCTTTCTTATTTATTAGATGCGGCAAAGGCGATTATTAATAAAGGGCTTGCAGTAAAAATACTTGTGGCAGCAGCAGGTAGTGAATTAGATGGTTTCAGAAAAGAGGTGAAAAAAGCAAAACTCCACAATGTGGTTTTTGCTTCATATTCTGACAAAGAAGGGGTAAGAGAAATGTTAACCGTTAGTGATGCTGTATATGTTTCTTTTGCCGATGTACCCATTCTATCTAGTGGTAGCCCAAATAAGTTTTTTGATGGGCTTGCTGCTGGAAAAATCATCATCACCAATTTTGAGGGTTGGGTGAAAAATGAAATCGAGACAGCACAATGTGGGTTTAGTTACCACCCTACCAATACGGTCGAACTTATTGAAAAATTAACCCCCTACATTGAAAATAAAAAGCTTAGAACGGAGGCACAGCAAAACGCCAGAAATTTAGCTGAAAGAAAGTTTTCCAGAAATAAATTAATTGCTAAATGGGTGGAGTTATTCTAATGTATAGCCATGCTTCTTTAGCTCTTCTTCTGTTAGCTCAATAACATTTACCTCCATCGTTACAGAGGATAAAGGAACATCTAGCGAATCGGTATCAATTTCTGCAATGGCATCTAACACCTCTAGCCCTTTAAATATTTGTCCGAAAATCATATATTTTCCGTCTAGCCTAGGGAGTCCGTCTTTGTTTTGAACGATATATAGTTGACACCCTGCTGATTGCTTTTCGGGGTTATCGTCCCGCCCTGCACCAACCGCTCCATAAATGTGTTTTATACTGTCATTAAATTCTGGCTTTATCAAATAAGGCGAATCTGAAAAACCCTCGGGCGTATCAGGACAGCCTCCTTGAATAACAAAATTTTTA
>JAOULS010000232.1 GCA_029881895.1 Cyclobacteriaceae bacterium
TTCTACGGCTTCACAGGGGATGCTATTAGGGAAAGAAGGAGGTTTGTTGGCCGCTACATTGAGGCTCCCACTGGTGGTAAATGTTGGGAATAGAGAAACAAATGCTCCTTTGAGCATTCATGCAGGACATACCGATGTATTTCAATTCCGTGACGATGGATGGATTCAATTATTTGCCAGAAATAGTCAGGAGGCGTATGACTTGTCAATTATGGGTCAAAAAATCGCTGAAAAAGCAAAATTACCTGTGTTTATAAACCAGGACGGCTTTATTGTGACACATACCAAGGATATGCTTACGACTTTACCCGATAAAAAAGTGAAGGAATTTATCGGAGAGAATGATTATAAAGAAGGATTGTTGTTTAAAGACATGACATTAAACCCAATCTCTTTACAAAATTACTATTCTGAACATGTGAAACATGCTGATAACGCACAGAAATTGGCAATACCGATTATCACCGATATTATGGAAGAGTATTCCAAAATAAGTGGTAGATCGTATCAACGTATTCGTACCCATAATATAGAAAATTGTGAGGTGGCGATTGTTTGTTTGGGCTCTACAGAAGGAACAGTAATTGATGCCATCGATCGATTGTCTGAAAAAGGAATAAAAGCTGGAATGCTTTCAATTAAAAATTTCAGGCCTCTACCTTCAATAGAGATTGAAGAGGCATTACAACATGTGAAAGTTATCATTGTGATGGATAGAATGGGGTCATTAGGTACTACAATTTCTCCCATGGCAATGGAAATAAAAGCGATTATGAATAGAGAGGTATTGAACCTTGAATATGGTCGTGGAGGAAGAAACACACCTCGTGAACTGATTGAATACATCTTTGAAATCGGAGTTCTTTTAAGCGATTTAAATGACTATTATGTAAAAGATGCCATTGAATATTTTATTGATGAGCCAGAATTTTTCCCCTTGTTTGTAGAACTTGAAAGTTGTGTGAATAGCACCTTTTTACATGAGTTTAAAAATAAACTCATTGAAGGGCAGTTTATTGAAGCTTTCGGGCCTAGGGAACATATTGATGTCAGGGAAAAATCAAGATTAAGGGATATAAAGCTGAAAATAATTCGCACCCTTTCTGAAAAGGTGATGGCGGAGAAGGTTACATTGACAAATGGTCGAGAAAAAATGCATTAAAATTTGAATAACACATTATAACAGAAGGATAGAGGATTTAGTTTGTCGTGTATGAACAGTTGTTTAAAGAATTATACGGTAAACAATGACCCTTTATCCTTTGTATTGTACTTGATTTTTTGAATTAAATACCTTCATTCAGTTCATAATGGTTTATTTGTTGTATCTTTGTAGTTCATTTATAAATATCCATTCTTTTGACAACGTTTTCAGAACTGGGGCTATCTGCCCCAATATCAAAAGCCTTAGACGAATTAGGCTTTACATCACCTACAGAAATACAAAAACAGGCGATACCTTTACTTTCAGGACAAACATGCGACTTTATTGGTCTAGCACAAACTGGAACTGGTAAAACAGCAGCTTTTGGTTTACCATTACTTCAGAATTTGGATTATAGCGATAGCAGAATTCAGAGTTTGATTTTAGCCCCTACACGTGAGTTAGCACAACAGATTGCCGTTGGTCTTCAAGATTTCGGAAAGCACCTAGATGGTCTTAACGTTCAAGTAGTGTACGGAGGAGCAGATATAAGTAAACAAATTAGGCAATTGCGTTCGAGAGTAAATGTGGTAGTGGCTACGCCTGGTCGTTTACTTGATTTGATTAAACGAAAAGCATTATCACTGGAAGCGGTGAGGTTTGTAGTACTTGACGAAGCAGATGAAATGTTAAACATGGGCTTTAAAGAAGATTTGAATAAGATTCTTTCTTTTATGCCAGAGAACAAATCGACATGGTTGTTTTCTGCAACTATGCCATCAGCTATCCAAAATATAGTAAAACACTATATGAAGGATCCCGTTAAAGTGACCGTAAATGCCGATACAAAAGTTAATAAAAACATTTCGCATCAGTATATGTTACTAAAGGCTTCAGACAAGCAAGAAGCTATTAAGCGATTGTTAGATTTTAATGAAGAAATATATGGAGTGATATTCTGTCGTACGAAGATGGATACGACCGAATTAGCTGAGTCACTACGAAGAAGTGGCTATAGTGCAGATGCCATAAATGGTGATTTAAGCCAGAACCAACGTGATGTGGTAATGAAACGTTTTAAATCACATAGCATTAAGTTACTCGTAGCCACTGATGTTGCGGCACGTGGAATCGATGTTAATGACCTTACCCACGTGATTCATTATCGTTTGCCAGACGAAATGGAATATTACACCCACCGTAGTGGAAGAACTGCAAGAGCAGGTAAAAAAGGTATTTCACTCGTGTTGGCTACAAGAGGCGATTTGAAACAATTGAAATTTTTTGAATCTAGATTGAAAATTAACTTTGAAAAAAGAGAAATTCCTAGACTAGAATCAATCCGATCGAATAAAATAATGCACTGGGCAACTTCTATAGTAGAAACGCCCGAGACAACTGATATTTCGCCAGAAGAGTGGAACTCAGTAAAGGAAGTACTTGAACGTTTTGACAAAGAGCAGTTAATCAACAAACTTCTTTCTCGTGAGTTGAGTAAGATGAAAAAGTTTGAATCAGGAGGTTCAGACTTAAATATGAAGGAAGGAGGACGTGATAGAGAAGAAAGAGGTGGGGAAAGAAATAGAGGTAGGGAGAGAACCCGAACTAGAGAAAGAGGCAAACCTACTGAAGGAGGTCCTGGATATGGAGATAGAGTAAGAAGTAAAGAGCGAATTAGGGAAAGGAGTGCTAGTAAGCAGTCTCAATCAGGATTTTCTAAATTTTTCATAAATATTGGGAAAATGGATGGCGCAACGAAGCCAGAATTACTTGACTTTATTGTGGAAGAAACAGGACTGAAAAAAATGGACGTTGGTGAAATTTCCGTAGAAAAAACGGGCTCTTATTTTGAAGTAAAAAGTGATAACTCAAATAAAGTAAGCGGTAACTTTAAAGGGATTATTGTGAACGGTAGAGATGTGAAAGTAAAGGAAGAACGTAGTGATAGAGGAGGAAGACCAGATGGTAGACGTAGTAAGGGGAGAAGAGACTAAATATTTGTAATCTGAGTTCGATAATAATATCGATAAAAAATAACTTCGCTCAGCGTTTCCTACGGATACGCTGAGCTTTTTTTGCCCTGTTAATTCCACTTTTATTTCATAATTCGGGTTAAAATACCAATCGAAAAATAGTTTTTACTTCGGGTTCAGACATCACTTGGAGTGAACCATTGTGTAAATTTATTATTTGTTTTGAAATACTCAGACCTATTCCAGAACCACTTTTTTTATTGGTGTAAAAAGGAATAAAAATCTTGTCGATGGCTTCTGGAACTATGCCTAATCCATTGTCTTCAACTTCAATAATTGTAAATTGATGTTGTTTGTAGGCGTTAATCTTGATTAGAGGAGATTCAATCTCTTTTCTTATGGCCTCTTTCGCATTTTTTACTAAGTTGATGAGTACTTGTTCAATAAGGTGTTCATCAGCTACTATTTCAAGTGTTTTAGGGGTACAATGTATTTGAATTTCAACCGATGTTTCTTGCTTCATCAATTGACCAACTTGATTAATAAGATTACAAACATTTACAGTAGCCATTATTGGTGTAGGGAGGCTAGTATAATCACGATACCCTTGAATAAATGTGATTAGACCTTTGCTTCTTGAAGAAATGGTGTCTAAACTTTCTGTTAAATCATTCATGACACTTTCATTTAATTCGTATAGATTGTCTTTTTTAATCAAATCTTCATCTAAAATAGATTTCATGGTAGACGAAAGAGAAGAAATGGGTGTCATCGAATTCATGATTTCGTGACGTAGAACACTAAGCAGGTTTTGCCAAGCATCTAGTTCGTTTTTCGCCAATTCTGAATGTATATTATGTAGTGCAATAAGTTTGATGAATTGTCCTCTTCTTACAAATTGTGTAGCTCTAATGGATAAATGAATGTTTTCACGAACGACAAACATCGTTTTTTCACCAATTTTTAGATTCCATATAGTATCGTAGAGTGCTTTGTTTTTTACTTTCAAGGCATCCATGTGGTTGATTTTAGGTACATTCAATAGATGCAATGCAATGTTGTTCACAACATCCACTTTGCCCTTGTCGTCAAATGAAATTAACCCTGTATCTACATGTTCTACTACTAAATTAAGGTACTGAAGGTGTTCTTCTTTTTCTTTTCTAGCTTTTCGAAAAGCTTCCAATACATTGTTAAATGATTTATTCAATCCTTTGAAAGTAGTGCCTAGTTTATTGTCAACAGAAAAAGTAGTTACGAAGTCGGAATACTGTACGGAATCTAAAAAGTGAGATAACTTACGATTAGAGGTGTTTAGAAAGTGGTGTAGGTTAAAACATTGAATGATAATAATAATGGTGAAGAAAAGGGTAACAGGGTACATCGCCCATACTGTAAATGAAACAACAGCAATAATACAGACGGCTAATAATAAAATTATCCTAGCCCAAAGCAGAAAACTAAAACTTTTAAATTCCATACTTTTCTAATCTACGATAAAATGAAGGCCTTGTCAAACCTAACTCAGTAGCAGCACGCGTAACATTACCATTATGTTTCTCAAGTGCCTTCCGAATTAATATTTTCTCCACATCTTCGATATTTAATTTTTCTATATTTATAGTCCCTCCTTCTTTCGAAGGCAATTGAATGGTAAAGTCCTCAGGTTGTAATACATTTTTGCTACTTAATATTACAGCTCGCTCTATTGCGTGTTGTAGCTCT
>JAOULS010000024.1 GCA_029881895.1 Cyclobacteriaceae bacterium
GCACATCCTAGTAATTATTTGTACTAAAAAAATTATATTCACACACAATTTTTATCATAAATAAGAAATTAATATACTATTCCAAAACCATGGACAAACCCTCTTTTTTTCAAGATGTATATGAAGTGGCAAAGTTGATTCCTTATGGCAAAGTAACAACGTATGGGGCTATAGCTACTTATTTAGGAGCTAAAGGTAGTGCAAGAATGGTAGGGTGGGCAATGAATGGATGTCCTGCTGAAGTGCCTGCACATCGGGTGGTGAACAGAATAGGGCTACTTACTGGGAAGCATCATTTTCATGAACCAAATAGAATGCAGGAATTACTAGAATCGGAAAATATTACCGTAAAAGATGACAAGATTGAAAATTTCGACTATTATTTCTGGGATCCTATGTTAGCATTAGGACTATAACATAATTCTCAATTAAAGAATAAATTCTTAAATTGAGTAACTTCAACATCATCAAGTAACGTAAAAACGTCATATAGGAACATTATATAAGCGATAACATACTGGCATGCCCATTGCATATAGTATAGACAGGAAGTAATTTAGTTGATGAAGTAAGCAGGTGTGTGAAGAACCAATCCTTTCGGATTATTTTTTCGCCCCTGCTTCTTTTATTAATAGAAGTCCTAAAAAAGTGATTGCTCCATTTACTACTAAAATAAAAAAGCCTAACCACCCTTGAGTAATCTCATTAATCCCAATACTCAATAAAGGTGAAAGGATACAAACCCAAGGTACCCATTTGTCTTTCACAGAAAATTTAGTAAACAAACCGAAAGCATACAGCCCTAACAGAGGCCCATAGGTATATCCAGCCGCTTTATAAACTAAACTAATTATACTTTCGTCATTAATAAGCCGAAAGAGTAAAATCACCACAAAAAGAACAATTGAAAAACCCAAGTGTACTTTTATACGTGTTGCTTTTTTATTGATTTGCTTTCCTTCTTTTTCAAAACCTAAAAAGTCTACACAAAAGGAGGTGGTAAGTGACGTTAGTGCGGAGTCTGCACTTGAATAGGCTGCCGCAGTAATTCCTAAGAGGAAAACAATTCCTGAAAACAGATTAAAATGATTTAGTGCTAACATAGGAAACAAATCATCCGTACGATTAGGTATGTCTATTCCATTATGGTTGGCATAGATGAATAGTAAAACACCCAATGCTAAAAATAACACGTTTACTACTACCAGTATTGTGCTAAACCAAAACATGTTTTTTTGTGCTTCTCCTATATTTTTGCAGGTAAGGTTTTTTTGCATCATATCCTGATCCAAGCCAGTCATTACAATAGCTATAAAAGCGCCAGAGAAAAATTGTTTGAAAAAATTATTCCCTGATGACCATTCCCACACCCATATTTTTGAATATTCACTATCCGTTACTGCGTTAATTAACCCTGAAGTCGATAACGATAACTCTTCCCCAATATAAATTATTGTTGTTGCTACTGCTAATAACATAAACAAGGTTTGTAGCGAATCTGTCCACACAATCGTTTTGATGCCTCCTTTAAACGTGTAAAGCCATATTAATGCTATCGTGATCAATACCGTCACCCAAAAAGGTATGCCCCATACATCGAACATTGCGATTTGCAACACTCCTGCTACCAGAAACAACCGAAACGAAGAGCCTATTACACGAGAAAGAAGAAAGAAAAAAGCACCCGTTTTATACGACCAAAAACCAAATCTAGTTTCAAGATAGGTGTAAATTGAAACTAAATTTAATCGGTAGTACAAAGGCATAAGTACTGTGGCAATCACAAAATAACCCAACAAAAAGCCAAGTACCATTTGCATATAGGTAAATTGAGTACTCGCCACCCAACCAGGTACTGAGATAAATGTAACTCCAGACAATGATGCACCAATCATTCCAAAGGCCACTAAAAACCATGGCGACTGTCTATTACCAGTAAAAAAAGTTTGATTATCTGCTTTTCTGGAGGTGAGAAACGAAATAAAAATCAATAATAAAAAATATCCTCCTATTACTAAAAATGCTATAAATGGGGTCATCCTATATGGTTTATACTTTTGCTAAAATTGCTTTTTTTTTTACATTTGTCAAACTATTTGTTTTACTATGGAATATAATTTTCAAGAAGAGGAAGTAATTGAGGTATTAGATGAAACGACTGACTTAAAAAATCTTGTTGTTTTTAATGATGATGTAAATACCTTCGATCATGTAACGAACACCTTAATAAAGGTGTGTAAGCACACTAGCGAACAAGCTGAACAATGTACTTGGCTAATTCATCTTAAAGGGAAGTGTTCTGTAAAAAAAGCAGAGATGACAACCTTAAAACCTATGAGAGAGGCCATCTGTGAAGCAGGTATTGATGCTAAAATCATATAATTTTCAGGTCACACCTCACCTATCCATCAACTAAACAGAATACTGAATAACTAAACTACCTATGATTCAGTATCCTTCAAAATACATTGAAAAAGCAGTAGAAGAAATCTCAAAATTACCTGGGATTGGAAAAAAAACTGCTTTACGGCTAGCGCTTCATCTTTTAAAAGAAAATGAAAGTACTTCTCACCTACTAGCCAATTCGTTAATCGATTTACGTACCAAAACAAGGTACTGTACCCATTGCCACAACATTTCTGACGATGAGATATGTAATATTTGCATAAGCCATAGAAGAGACAAGTCGATAATATGTGTTGTGGAAGACACTCGTGATGTACTAGCGATAGAAAATACTGGACAGTACACAGGGCTCTACCATGTGCTCAATGGTGTGATTTCGCCAATGGATGGCATAGGTCCTTCCGAATTAACGATAGATTCGCTAATAAATAGGGTGAAAGCAAGCGAAGAATTGAAAGAAATTATTTTTGCTTTAAGTCCAACAATGGAAGGAGATACCACCTCTTTTTACCTCACAAAAAAAATGAAAGGCTTACAACTAGAACTTTCAACCATCGCTAGAGGAGTGCCAATTGGTGGAGATTTAGAGTACACCGATGAAATAACATTAGGGCGCAGTATTATTTCTCGTACGAAGAACGATCAATAAATTATTTGAAATAACTGATACAGTAAGCCTCAAAAACATTAATTTTGGCATTAAGTTTTAGTTAAACCTCTATATTTTATTTTTTTCATGACAACATTATCCAATAGAATCAACAATTTAGCTGAATCAGCTACACTTTCTATGGCAGCAAAAGCCAGGGAAATGAAAGAACAAGGCATTGATGTAATAAGCCTTAGCTTAGGCGAACCTGACTTTCCTACACCAAAACACATACAAGAAGGAGCCAAGAAAGCCATTGATTCTGGGAAATATTTTGCCTATCCTCCAGTACCAGGGTATGCAGATTTAAGAAAAGCGATTGCGGATAAGTTTAATAAAGAAAATGGAATCCCTTATACGGCTAATAATATTGTGGTTTCTAATGGAGCTAAACAGTCTATTGCCAATGTGATGTATTCATTGATAAATCCTGGTGATGAAGTAATTGTTTTTTCTCCATTCTGGGTGAGCTATTCCGCTTTAATAGAACTTGCTGAAGGTGTGCCTGTATTTGTGAAAGGCACAATTGAAAACGACTTTAAAGTAACTGCCGATCAAGTTGAAGCAGCGATTACAGATAAAACTAAAGCCATTATATATTCTTCTCCTTGTAACCCTACAGGTTCGGTTTTTCTTAAAGAAGAGCTAGAGGCAATTTCCAAAGTGGTGTTGAAGCATACTGATATTATGGTGTTGGCCGATGAAATTTACGAACATATTAACTTTACAGGACAACATGCTAGTATGGCTGCTTTGCCAGGTATGTTTGACCGAACAATCACAATAAATGGGGTAGCAAAAGGTTTTGCTATGACAGGTTGGCGAGTAGGGTACATTGGAGCTCCAGAATGGATTGCAAAAGGGTGCACTAAAATTCAAGGTCAAATTACTTCTGCCAATTGCTCCATCGCACAGCGTGCTACGCTAACCGCATTAACGAGTGATTTGGGTCCTACCAAAGAAATGGCCGAAGCTTATTTGAATCGTAGAGGATTGGTATACGACTTACTGAAAGAAATTCCAGGTATAGAAATTAATTTACCTACTGGTGCTTTTTATTTCTTCCCTGATCTAAGTAGTTATTTTGGCAAATCGGATGGCAATACAACAATAGAAAATGCCTCTGATTTATGTATTTATATTCTTGAACATGCTAACGTGTCTCTAGTAACAGGCGAAGCGTTTGGAGAACCTAATTGTGTTCGTATTTCTTATGCCGCTTCGGAGGACAACTTGAAAGAAGCCATAAAAAGAATAAAAGAAGTATTAAGTAAGCTGAAATAAAAAGAAAACAGTCTCAAAAAACACATTACTAGTTTATAAAAAGTGTCTTCAATTCAGAATTGAAGACACTTTTTAAGACTGTTCCTATTATTCAATTAAATCAAATGTTACTATGAATCACGATTCATTTACATCAATATTTAATAATTTCAATGCTATCAATGCCCTGATTATTGGTGATGTAATGGTTGATGCCTACATCTGGGGAACAGTGGAGCGAATGTCGCCAGAGGCACCCGTACCTGTCGTGAGTGTGAATAAACGTGATTTTAGACTAGGTGGCGCAGCTAATGTTGCCCTTAATGTGCAAGCCCTTGGTGCTTCTCCTATTATTTGTGCTGTGGTAGGCAATGATGATGAAGGGAAACGATTTGTAGACCGCCTAACCGAAAGAAATATTAGTGCAGATGGAATAATACAAAGTAACGATCGACCTACTACTGTTAAAACAAGGGTGATTTCCGACAACAAGCACATGGTGAGAATTGATGAAGAGTCTGTTGATGAAATTACTGATAATGAAACACTTGCGCTCAAAGCAAAAATTAAAACTCTTTTACCCAACTGTCATGTCGTAATATTTGAAGATTATGATAAAGGAAGTATCAGTCCTGAAATAATAACATATACCGTAAAACTAGCGAAAGAGTATGGTATACCGACAGTTGTAGATCCCAAAAAGAGAAACTTCATGGACTATCATGGAGTGACCTTATTTAAACCCAACTTAAAAGAACTTAAAGAGGGGCTTAATATATCTTTTGACGTAACTAATCATGATCAACTGGAAGAAGCGGTTGGTTCGCTTATAAAACATTTGTCTTGCGATAGTGCGTTAATCACACTATCGGAGCATGGTGTATATGTATCTGATCAAAAAAGCAAACATCACATTGCTGCTCATGTACGAGAAATTGCAGATGTATCAGGTGCAGGAGATACCGTAATTAGCATTGCTGCATTATGTATTGCTTTAGGTTTGCCATCGCATTTAATCGCTCAACTTTCCAATTTAGGTGGTGGACTAGTATGTGAGCATGTAGGTGTCGTATCAATTGATAAAAAACAATTATTAGAAGAAGCGCAGCAAACCATTTCTAGTTTGTGATCTAAAAACACACCCAGTATGTTAAACAAGCATTATGCAATAACACTTCTATTACATAATACGGCTTTAAAAAAGCCCCAACATAAAATATCGAGGCTGATTGTATTCACTAATAATATATTAAGAAACTAATTTATTGATGATTTCCTTCGCTTGATTTTCTTCCAAACGAGGGCCATACTTCGTAACTACTTTTGAAGAGGCCAAACTAGCAATTTTGCCCGCTTCAGCGTATGAATGGCCATTCGTAATTCCATACATAAATGCACCCGCAAATAAATCACCTGCTCCATTGGTATCAATAGCCTCTACCTTGTATGGTTCAATGTCAATAAACGTATCACCATCAAATATCGTTGCGCCATTTTCTCCCAATGTTATCGCAAATCTTTTAGCAAATTTCTTCAACTCTTCACGAGCATCTACGATATTATCCATTTCTGTAAATAACATGGCTTCTTCCTCATTGCAGAAAAGTAAATCGACTCCCTCTCCTACTACTTCCTCCATTTGACTTTTAAAATACTTTACCATACTTGGGTCAGAGAAAGTGAGCGCAATTTTCACATCATTTTCTTTTGCTAATTGTTTGGCGGTTTTCATCGCCTCAACTCCGTTCTCTGAAGTCACCAAGTAGCCTTCGATGTACAAATAGTCTGAATCAATCAACGACTCAATATCTATTTGTTCTGCTGAAAGCGTTTGCGTAATCCCCAAAAACGTATTCATGGTTCTAGAAGCATCTGGAGTAGTCATTACTAAACATTTACCCGTTATCCCCTCAGCCAGATTATCTTCCGTCAGGTTAGTTTCCACACCATTGCTACGCAAATCACTCAAATAGAAATGACCTAATGCATCATTAGCCACTTTACAAGAGTAATAACTAGACCCTCCAAATTGACTTACTGCTATAATCGTGTTAGCCGCTGAGCCTCCACACTGTTTATTACTGTCGTGGCTAGAGATAACATCATACAATTCATTTTGGCGATCTTCTTCTATAAGCGTCATCAATCCTTTCTCTACTTTATTTTCTGAAAGAAAATCATCCGTTACCTCAGTTACAATATCAACCAATGCATTTCCAATGCCATATATATTAAATTTCTTGTTCATATTCCTAGTAGTTAGTAGTGACACAAAAATAGTAAGATTTCACTTATCAAAAACTATGCTCCCATATTATATCAACCAAAAGCATAAAACAACTGATAACTAAATCGCTTCATTTTACGTTTATAAATTAAGTTTTAAACTAAAATCGTATGCAAACACTATCTAACCCCGTAAATTGGTTCGAAATATCAGTGAGCGATCTCGACAGAGCTAAAAAATTCTATGGCACAGTACTTAACACTGAGTTTCAGGACTTAGACATGGGCAAAACTAAAATGGCCATGTTCGCTATGGATCCTAAAAAACCAGGAACAGGAGGTTCTCTACTTCTAGCAGATGGAGCTAACCCAAGCCCTGATGGCACTACTATTTATTTTTCATGCGAAGACTGTGCTATAGAAGCAGGTCGAGTTGTAGAAAATGGTGGCACCCTCTTTTTTCCTAAAATGGATATTGGTGAATTTGGCTTTGTAGCCCAGTTTATAGATACTGAAGGGAACCGCATTGGGTTGCACTCAAATAAGTAAATTCATAATGTTCTCAGGGGTGATGGAATTTACTTCTCATCCCTTTTTGTGCTAATGTAGCCCAACTCTTGCGCTCGATCTGGGTAATCGGTAATAATTCCGTTTACCCCCCAACGTACTAATTCATTCATGATTGTGGTATCATTTACTGTCCACGGAATTACTTTCATCCCATTTTTTTGCAAATACCTCACCTTACCTTCATCCAGTAGCGGGTAATAACAACTATACACATTAGGCTTAAACCCTAAATTTGCCAAATTGGTTTGAATAGATTTTTGATTATCGACCAAAGCAGCAAGTCGTACTTGTGGATGCATTTTGTGCCAATATTTCAACACTCGAAAATCGAACGATTGTATGATTATTCGTTCGATAGGGATATATTTATCAATAAGTTCATATACCAATTCCGAAAAAATTGCTGGAGTTGGATGATACACATTATCACCACTTTGAGTGCTCTTTATTTCGATATTATAATCTACCTCGTATTGTGTGTAACTTTTAATGTGCCACTCTACTTTTTTAATCACATCACTCAGTAGTGGTTTTGACAGCGTCTGTTTCCCTTGCTCTTCAAATTTAGGGTTTCCTTTACTTCCACAGTCACACCTTAAAATCTCATCATACGTCATGTTATATAGGTTGAAATCACCTTTGTCTCCTATTTCTTCACCATCGGGGGATAAACAAATGTCAGGATTTAAATACGGATCGTGACTCACCACTATCTTCCCATCTTTACTCACCACTACATCAAGTTCAATAGTCGTTACTCCTAAATCGAGTGCTTTTAAAAAAGCAGGGATTGTATTTTCAGGCATCAACCCTCTGCATCCTCTATGTCCTTGGACATCTATTACTTGTGCTATCATTGTTTTTGAAGTTAATAATAGGACAAGAACTGCAATTTTTTTCATGTCTTCTTCATTTATATCTTAATTCAACTAAAATGAAAAAACTATCGTTAAGAAAATGAAAAAAAGCTAATTAATTTATCGGTTAGAGACTACTTCATCAGGATTACTACCATTTATTACCGAGATACGCATCTCACTAATAGCTTCATCAGAAAGATTTATTTCGTCATTGATTAGATCAAAAGAGATTGTTTCTGTAAGGTATGCTTCACAGCTCTCCCCGTTGTTGTCATGCATTAGCACCACACTAAAGTCAGGAGGGTAGATCATTGTTATCACCTCAGGGCAAATAATTTGAAATTTATGCGTTGCGCATCCTCCAGAATAAGCTACCTTGATATGTATCTTTTTATTTTCAATTTTTACTTCATGCAACACAAATTGATCGGAGTCAATTATATTTTGTTGTATGTTTTGCAGAGTACTTTCAAAAATTGTTTGATCCCTAAGAATAAATTTATCGCTATTCTTATCAGGTGCTGTTTCTACAAGTTCATTCGTACAGGCGGTGGCTAATGCAATGCATACAATTAAGTGAATTACTATTTTCATAATTTTTCGTTTAGTTTGTTTTATTCACCTCAATGACACCACATCACTATAAAAAGTTGTAATCATGTGAAATTATAAAAGCCTCTGTAGCGAAGTTTTTAATGAAGGCATTGGGCCTGAGAAAAAAGGGCATAAAAAAAGGCAGTCAAAAAATGACTGCCTTTGATAGTGGGCGCTGAGGGATTCGAACCCCCGACCCCCTCGGTGTAAACGAGGTGCTCTGAACCAACTGAGCTAAGCGCCCTTTTTATTAGCTCTTTCGCTAATTGGAATGCAAATGTAGTACAGTTTTTGAATCAGGCAAAACATTTATTCTAAAAAGTTTAAATTTTATTTCAAAAAAAGGGTGACTCACACTAAAATGATTCAATAACTGTTCAATACAGCGGTTATTGAATCATTTTCTGTTCCATTTCATTTCAATAAAAAAATATTTTTTTATTGAAATGAAAAATGAATCTTGAAAATTTCGTTATACTTTTATCACATAAATAAAATGGTAAATTGAAAATTCTAATAAAACGTATTTTGTTTTACCTACTTCTAGTGCTTATAGTCGCAGTTGTTAGCAGTAGCGTATCGGTATACCTATATAAAGACCGACTCATTCAAACATTTATTCGTGAGGCAAACCAACATATCAACACGCCTATTCATGTAGATCAAATAGATGTATCAGCTATCGAAAATTTCCCTTACGTTTCTATTGATTTTAATGATGTTATAATTGAAGAAAGTTACTCATGGAGTAATGCCCCATTGATTTCGGCTCAGAAAATAGCCCTATCATTTAACCCTTTCGATATATTACAGGGCAACTATACGGTAAAACAAATGCATATTGCAAATGCAACCCTCTACCTAAACATCAACAGAAAGGGTGAAAATAATTTTTCAATTATTCAAGGCGATAAAAACAATGAAACTGCTATATTCAATCTCAATAAGATAAGTCTTGAAAATGTAGAAATGCAATACGATGATCGCTCTTCAAATAAAAAAATTATATTAAGTACACAACACCTTGCTGCAGCACTAACCATTGAAAACAATTTGTATAACATCGCTGCAACGGGCGATGTATTAAGTTCAGCTATCACTATTAACAATAACTCTTTTTTGGAAAACAAATTGTTTTATGCCCATACAGAAATAATGTATGATGCTACAACAAAAAACGTAACGATAGCGCCATCAAAAATTACGGCTTATGAGTCCGATTTCATATTGCAGGGACATTATATCCTCTCCGATAATGAAATAGACATTTCACTAAACAATGACCATACTACACTAAATACGATAGTAGCACTACTGCCAAAGCGATATACTACAGGGCTAGAAAAGTATAATAGCAATGGGAATGGATATTTTGACTTAACCCTACAAGGTTTTTTTCAAAAAGAAAAATCTCCCAGTATAACCATCGCATTTGGTCTTTCCGAAGCCTCTATACTTCACCCTGACTTTTCCACACAGCTCGATTCTGTATCGTTAACAGGAAAGTATCAAAGTAGTGATTTTATGGACTTGTCCAACGCCTCCCTTTCATTGTCAAATGTAAGCGGGCAATTGGGAAACCAACCTTTTTCTGCGAACATGACACTAAAGAATTTTATTCGTCCATTTATCGATGTTGATTTCAACGGCAATTTAGAAATGGGGGAATTATTGAAATTTTATCCTGAAAATGGATTAATAAATGCAAGTGGATCAATTTCATCAAATTTTTCTCTTTCGGGACATGTAGATGATTTAAAAAACAAAGCGACTGTCAACAATATGAAAGCGAGTGGGGAATTAACATTAGGAAACGTAGCCTTTTTGCATTCAGGGTCTAACATTCCCTTTCAGCGTTTGAATGGAAAGCTTATAATAAAAAACAATGACCTTTCACTTACCAATTTTTCAGGAAATATAGGGTCAAGCAATTTTCTGTTAAATGGTGTTTTCAAAAACTTTTACGCTTATATTTTCCTAGAAAATCAACCAATAGGCATTGAGGCCGATCTTTATTCCTCTTTAATCGACATGGACGAATTGCTCTCTGGAAATTTTAATTCAGAACAGAGCGAAATAGAAAACTATTCGTTTTCTATTTCGCCCAATTTGCAGCTTAAATTCAATTGCAACATCGACCAACTTAAATTTAGACGTTTTTTAGGCAATAACATTCAGGGAGATTTATTAGTGAAAAATCAAGTGGCAGCTACTAAAAACATTAGCGTAGAGACCATGGATGGTCAGCTCACGCTTTCAGGATCGGCAGATGCTTCTAAAGAGGATGTCGTTGTCTATTCTGAGACTACGCTAGACCAAATTTCCTTAGATCAACTGTTTTTTGTTTTTGAAAATTTTAAACAAGACTTTTTAGTAGACACTCATCTGAAAGGCAATATAGACGCCAATCTCTCCACCTTTCTAGCGTTTGACAACCACCTCAACTTTATTGCTAAAGAAATGGTGGCCGATATTAGCGCAACGATCATAGGAGGTGAATTAAATAACTTTGAACCCATGCAAAATTTATCCGATTATTTAGATAAACAAGAACTGAGTGCCTTACGGTTTTCTGCATTAAAAAATGACATCCATATTGAAAACGAAACCATCTACATCCCCAAAATGGAGATTAATAGTAATGCGACCAACATCACTATTGGAGGTACACATACGTTTAGTCAAAAAATTGACTATACCGTGGTGGCCCCTTTAAATAATCGAAAAAAAGTAGATCGAGATGCTGCATTTGGTGCTATTGAAAAAGATGAAGCCGGTCGTACTAAAGTGTTTTTAAAGATTACGGGTACAACAGATGAGTATGATGTAAGTTATGACACTCGTGCCTTAAAAAAAGAAGTGATAAGTGACTTTAAGCAAGAGGTAAAAGAGTTAAAAGATGCTTTTCGTACCAAAGGTAAAAAAGAAAAAAAAGAAGTAATTCTTGAAGATGACGACTATTTTGATTGGTAAAAAAAAATGATTTTGGTTTATATAGACTTCTCTCCAATTGTTTCGCTGCTACCAAACACTTCATAATATCAAGATTTTAAGAAGTAGTATAACTCCCCTCCATTATCTCATCTTACACGTTCATTTCGATAAAAAAGGTGCACTTTTTAAAAATACATATGTTAAATTACTAGCGGAATTTTCCTAACCACAATTTATATTTCATGAAAAATCGTAGAGAATTTATTAAAGCTGGTGCCATGTTTGCAGCAGGTACTATGCTAATGCCCATGGGCTGTTCGACAAAAACCAAAGAAACGGCTGCTGAAGCGGCTGTCACAATAGTGGAGGAAGCTGCCAAGTCTATTTTGGCTGCACCTGGTGTTCAGGTATATTCAGTAAGAGACGCTTTGAAAGTGGATTTTGCAGGGTCTATAAAAAGAATAGCCGAAATGGGGTACAAAAACATTGAAGCGTATGGTTTAGGTCTTGATGGCAAAATGTATGGCATGGCTCCTGCCGAGTATAAAAAAATAGTAGAAGACACAGGTATGAAAGTGGTGTCTAGTCATGCTACATATTTCACTAAAGATGATGCTAACAAAATTGCTGATGCATCGTTGGAAGCTGGTCTTGAGTATGTGGTGACCCCATACCTAGGTGATGATCAAAGGGGAGACTATTCTGCCGTAGCGGATAATTTTAATACTGTAGGCGAAATCCTGAAATCTCAAGGGCTGAAATTTGGTTACCACAATCATGCTTTTGAATTTGAAAAACAAGGTGATTTAGTGCCTCTTGAAATTCTTTTAAACGAGACACAGCCTGACCTAGTTACATTTGAAGCTGATCTTTATTGGGTTAAAAAAGGTGGTGTAGAACCTATGGATTTAATCAATAAGTTTCCAGGACGATTCAGTATGTTCCATGTAAAAGATGCCGACAAAGCATTAGAACAAACTACCGTTGGGACAGGAATTATTGACTTTCCTACAATACTCAAAGCAAGAGATACAGCTGGCTTAAAGTATTACTTTATTGAAGACGAGCGAACTGATGATCCATTTGCTAACCTAAAAGCAAATATAGATTACATGAACGCTACTGATTTTTCATAATAAACATTATTAAAAATTACACGTATTACAGATGCCTTGCTTGGGAGCAAGGCATTTTTTTGTCCTTATTTTTGCGAAATTTAGATTATTCGATATAATACCAACTGAGTAGGTTTGGCTACACAACCTGAAAAGACTGACATATATTCCCCGTTTCCTTTTTTAACTTGACTTCAAGAGCCTCAGTCTGCGTAACTGAATTATATATAGAAAGATCACAAGTAGTTGTCAGACAAAATTATAATAAGATCAAAATTAATAAGAGAACGAAAACTCTGCAATAGTAGTATCCCAAGCAAAATGCATCAATCCTTTATTCTTCCCTTCGTCACTAAACTGAATACTAAATTGTTCAATTACTTCATTCGAAGGTTTTAAAACAGCTTTAACACGAAGTACGTCATTGTCTTCATTATAACTATAAGCACCCCAATAGTCTAAGTCTGAACTAAATATTATTGTCCAACCATCTTTACTTGGAATAGTAAACAGAGCGTAGACTCCTGCTTTTAACGTCTTCTCTCCAATTTTAATATTCTTATATATCTTAATTTCAGGGGCTTCATTCGCTCCAGTACGGGAAACTTTATCGAAAGGAACAATACCTCCAAATACGTTGCGGTCATTTTTATAAGGTCTGCTATAAGTAACTCTTACAATTGCTTCATCACTATCAGAACGATCATGTGCAAAATTATCAGGAAAATAAGCCATATCCATGGGACTCTTGTCACTTGTACGAAAAGATTGTGCCAACACACAAGTAGCTGAAAAAAAAGTTAAAATAATTACTGTTAGAAACTGTTTAGACTTAAGCATTTTAATTATGTTTTTAATAAAAAAATAAATGTAGTTGAAGAATCAACTACATAATACGACTATTATAAACCAAAGGTTGTCGTTCCTCTCCATTTGTATTTAAGCCTATTTAATCCACCCACTCCGCAACAAAAAGATTGGTATCTCTACCTCCACCATTGTTCCGGTTAGAAGAAAACACTAAATACTTTCCATCATTCGAAAACACAGGAAACGCATCAAAAACACCGTCTTCGGTAATTTGTTCTAATCCTGTTCCATCAGTATTAATCATAAACAAATTGAATGGAAACCCTCGTTCCGAGGCATGATTAGAACCAAAAATAATCTTATCGCCCGAAGGGTGAAAGAACGGACACCAATTGGCATTTCCTAAACTGGTTAATTGTCGTAATTCACTCCCATCGACATTGCAAATAAACAGCTCCATGTCGGTAGGCATCACCAATTCTTCTGCGAGTAAATCTTTATATATTTTCACTTCCTCTTGGGTTTTAGGCCGTGAAGCCCTAAAGATAATTTTTGAGCCATCTGGTGAAAAGAAAGCTCCACCATCATAGCCCAACTCATTCGTGATTTGTTTTACCTCTGAGCCATCAATGTTCATAGTAAACAATTCCAAATCACCTGTTCGCATAGAGGTAAATACTATTTTATCTCCCTTTGGCGATACTGTTGCTTCAGCATCATAGCCTTCAAAATCTGTCAGTTGTTGTTTAATATCCCCTTGTAGATCAGTAATAAATATATCAAAGCCTGAATAAATTGGCCACACATATTTCCCATCTTCTCTTTTCGCTGGTTTTGGGGGGCAATTTTTATTTGCCAAATGAGTAGACGCATAGACTATTGTAGTATCACCTGGTAGAAAATAAGCACAAGTAGTTCTTCCCAACCCTGTACTTACTCGTGTGGGAGGAATACTATCCATTTTACTACTTTCCCAATCCGTAAAATAAATCTGATCGCAGTCCTCTTCCCACTTTGGATTAGTCGCTTGAAAAACTAATTTACGGTCATCGAAGCTCCAATAGGCTTCGGCATTGTCTCCTCCAAACGTGAGTTGTCTAATGTTTTTCAAATGTTTTTCTCCTTCATAATGAATGGTGCTTTTTTTGGTAGCTCCTGTATACTGATCTTTGGCAACCTCTTCATTTTTAGAGGGTTTAGAACATGCCATTACAATAAAAAGAAATACTACTAGGGAAGAAATTTTGTAACTCATAATTTTTATATCTACATTCGGAATGTTCGAATTTAACTAATCATTTTGTATCATGAAGCAATTTTTTCAAACTTCTTATCATTCCACACTACTTTTCTTATTGGCGATATTGTTTTCAATAAGCTGTAGTACTACTACCTATGACGATACTGCCTTGCAGGGTGATATTGAAACACACCTTAAATTTTTAGCAAGTGACTCGCTAAAGGGGCGTTCGTTTGGAACAGAAGGAGAACAATTAGCAGCGCAATACATTGCCAATTATTTTGAGTCAATAGGGTTAACCCCAAAAGGTACGGAAGGTTATTTTCAAGAGTTTAGTGTTACCCCATCGAATAACCCACATGAGAAGGCAAAAATAGGCGAAAGGGGAGATAGTAGTGTGGTGGGCAGGAATGTTATTGGGTACATTGACAATAATGCTCCTCTAACCGTAATTCTTGGTGCTCATTTTGATCATTTGGGAATGGGAGGAGTAGGCTCTCTCCACAGAGATAAAGAAGAGGCCATTCATAATGGCGCAGATGATAACGCAAGTGGAACAGTAACGATTATGGCACTTGCCAAAATTTTAAAAGCAGCTTCGAAAAACAACAATTATCTTTTTATTGCTTTTACAGGTGAAGAAAATGGCCTTTGGGGATCTAACTATTTTACTAAAAACCCCACTATTGATTTAGAGCACGTAAATTACATGCTCAATTATGATATGGTAGGCAGGTTAAATGACGAAAAAGCCCTCGCTATCAATGGAACTGGCACTACTCCAAACTGGGAAAACGTACTTGACATGTCTAACGCAGACAGTTTGAAGCTAATAAAAAAACCTTCAGGTGTAGGGCCGTCCGACCATACTTCTTTTTATTTGAATGACATTCCTGTACTGCACTTTTTCACAGGGCAGCACAAAGATTACCACAAACCTTCTGATGATTTTGATAAAATAAGTTGGGAAGGATTACTAAAAATAATTCGCTATAGCGAACGCTTAATCGCAAATGTGGATACAACCAAAAAACTCGAGTTCACAAAAACGAAAGATGAATCGGGAAACACACCACGCTTCAAAGTAGGTTTAGGGGTAGTGCCTGACTACTTGTTCGATGGCAAAGGAATGCGAGTAGATGGTGTTTCTGAAGACAAACCTGCTCAAAAGGCAGGAATAGAAAAAGGGGATATTGTTCTTCAACTAGGCGACTCTACAATAGTAGACATGATGAGTTATATGAGAGCGTTAAGTGTTTTTACGAAAGGAGATACTACTTCTGTTATCATAAAAAGAAATGAGGAAACGCTAGAGAAAGAAATAGTGTTTTAAGGTTCTCTAATAGTTTATTATTTTCGCACTTCGATTTACTCACTAAAGTCATGTGCCTAATATTATTTTCTTATAAAAACCATCCTAGATACAAGCTTATTGTTGCGGCTAATAGGGATGAGTTCTACGAACGACCTACTGCCATTGCCAATTTTTGGGAAGACCATCCTGATATCGTTGCGGGTAGAGATTTGGAAGCAAAGGGTACTTGGATGGGGATGAATAAAAAAACGGGTGCCATTGCGATGCTTACCAATTATCGTGACCTAGCAAATAATAAACCTAATGCCCCCTCACGAGGTGACTTGGTCTCCGATTTTCTTATCGAAGACAATACCGCAGAAGAATATTACCAACAAAGAGCAGCCATGCTACCTCAGTATAATGGCTTTAATTTATTAATAGGACAAGCGGACAACCTACACTATACTTCCAACCAATTTAAATCTGGGTTAAAAAAAATACCAAAAGGGACGTATGGGTTGAGCAATCATCTTTTAAATACAGAATGGCCAAAAACAAAGAAAGGAAAACTAAAATTAGAAGCCATTACAAAAGAGCGGCATTTTGAAGTAGAACATTTGTTTGAAGCTTTATATGATGACGAACTTGCCAAAGACAATGAACTTCCCGACACAGGTGTTGGTCTAGAAAAGGAACGTTGGCTATCGCCACAATTTATCAAGAGTCCAAAATATGGCACGAGGTGTTCTACTATAATTTTAGTCGATAATAATAATAAGTCGCTATATGCAGAGCGCACCTATAACCCCACTACATTCGAATACGACACCGCTTACTATAAATTTAAAATAGGTGAATAAATTCTGGGTACATGCTGCACTATTTACTGTAGCACTACTATATGGAGGGAACTACTCCATTGCTAAATTTGCTATGCCAGAATACATCAACCCCTTCGGGTTTATTGCTATACGGGTGCTTGTCTCAACTATTTTATTTTGGATTATTCATCATTTTATCTCCGATGAAAAAATTATCTCAAAATCCGATTATATTCGACTCTTTTTTTCAGGACTCTTTGGAGTAGCCATAAATCAAATAATGTTTTTTAAAGGGCTTAGTTTAACTACTCCAATAAATGCCTCTATTATTATGACAATAAGCCCAGTTGTGGTAGTGGTGGGTGCCTATTTGGCAGGAAACGAAAGGCTCTCCTTACGAAAAATAATAGGGCTTTTAGTAGGTGCTACGGGTGCCTATCTACTCATCACCAAAGATGGAGCCGAATTTAGTAACCAAAATTTTGTTGGCAATCTATTTATTTTCATTAACGCATGTTCATACGCTACTTACTTAATTATCGTAAAAAAATTACTCCTTAAATATCAATCATTTACGGTTATTAAATGGGTTTTTCTTTTCGGAGGCATTATGGCCATACCTTTTGGTATTCCAAATTTGATGGCTATTGATTGGTTATCACTCCCTATGGTAGCTTGGTCATCTATACTTTACGTCATTATTGGGGTTACATTTTTAGCTTATTTGTTAAATTCTTGGGGGCTAAAATTTGTGAATTCATCTGTGGTGAGCATTTATATTTATTTGCAACCTGCAATAGCCACCACAATTGCCATTCTATTAAAAAGCGACACGTTCGAGGTCAACTATCTTTTTTACGCTCTCCTTATTATGTCTAGTGTATATCTAGTGAGCAAGAAATAATTATTTTTTAAAATTTGTTTTCCAAGATACTCCAAAACTTATAAAATAATTAGATGTATTGAGCCCTGCCCCTACCATGGCATCAACAACTACATTATTCAAAACCATATATGTTACCCCACCATCGAGGTGATAGGAGTTGTAAACAGTAGTAAAATCACCATAAAGCTCTGTGAAAGCGGAAAGTTTTTCAGTAAGAACTATACCAAAAGAAGAAGAGTATACCCAATTCGCATCTTTATTATCATCCCAATCCGTTCCTAACCCATGTGACCAACTCAATTTATCAGTAAGCGCATTTTCCATTAATACACGGTACCCAAAATTGAGTTGGTTGTTTTGAAAAGCACTAGCACCTACATTAGGTAATGTAAATGACGTTCCTATTGATAATTTGGAAAAAAAACCTTCTTGCTCAAGAATTTTAAATTTTGGCGACAATGTAAGGGGTGTAATACCAGAAACACGTGTTTCTCCCATGCCAGCGTTACTAATCTCAGTCAAGTAATTAGTTAACACTCTTACTTCCAACCATTCAAATAGCCCATATTTCACAGAAATATTAGGCTGTGTAACCGAACGGTTTGTGATAGTGCTGTTTTTATCTGTTTCGCTGAAAAAACCAAGCTCTATTTGGAAATCAC
>JAOULS010000233.1 GCA_029881895.1 Cyclobacteriaceae bacterium
TTATGTCAGAATCATCCACAATATGTTTTATAATATCACGTATATCGTATGGCTTTATCCGATCAGAAGGCATGATGCCGTATAACTCTTTTTCATCTAATTTTGGCTTGCTTGATTTTGTGCGGCTAAAGCCTGCTTTTTCGAAATCTCCAATTTTGCTAAACAGGTCTCGAATATAATCTAGGCATGTTTCATCATTTTCAAACTTATTATCCGTGACGCCAGAGATTTCACAGTGAGTAGTAGCCCCTCCTAATGTTTCGTTATCAATTTGTTCCCCAATGGCTGATTTTACTAAGTAGGATCCTGCTAAAAACACAGAGCCTGTTTTATCTACAATCATAGCTTCATCAGACATAATAGGTAAATATGCCCCCCCAGCCACGCAACTTCCCATAATGGCTGCTATTTGAACGATGCCCATTGCCGACATTTTGGCATTGTTACGAAACTGTCTTCCGAAGTGTTCCTTGTCAGGAAAAATCTCATTTTGCATCGGAAGAAAAACACCAGCACTATCCACTAAATATATAATAGGCAACCTGTTTTCAATGGCGATTTCTTGTGCCCTAAGATTCTTTTTGGCAGTCATTGGAAACCATGCACCTGCTTTTACGGTTGCGTCATTGGCAACAATTACACATTGCCTCCCCTCTACATACCCAATGCCAGTAACTACACCAGCCGAAGGGCAACCTCCAAATTCCTCGTACATGCCATCAGCTGCAGTAGCACCAACTTCTAAGAAAAAAGATTCATTGTCTATAAGGTAGTCAATTCGTTCTCTAGCAGTAAGTTTTCCTTTGTTATGCTGTGCTGCTATTTTTTTCTCTCCCCCTCCCAGTTTTATCGTTTTTAACCTTTCCCTTAACTGAAAGGTAAGTTGTTTAAAAACATCTTCATTTTTATTAAATTCAATATTCATAAAAAGGATGTTGGGTTAATCTTGTTTATTAGCTTCTTTTTTTTGTTGTTTCTCAATTTGCTTCCTAGTTTTCCCTAGTGGCGACAAAAAGTAGTTGGGTTCTTCTTCAAAATGAATCATTACCTTGTCGAAATCTTCTAATGTTTTATTTAAAGTATTGTATAACGAATCGTTATGAATAAGTTTTCCTAATGTTCCCGATTCATCGCTAATTTTCGAAATAGTAGAGGAAAGTTCATCCAAGGTCTTATTCAATTTGGATAAAGTAGTATTAAACTCTATTGCTTTAAGTGAATCGGCTAGTGCGCCATATTTATCAAAAACAGGGACGATTTCTTTAATGCCATTATTCATTTCAGTGGTCAGTATTTTAAATTCGGAAATAGTTTCATGAAGTACACTACTATTTGTTCTTACAAGCCTGTCTAAATCATCTGAAGTCTTTTTAAAGCTTTCTAATGTTTCTTTAACAGTCTTACTTGTTCCTTCAAAATTTGTAAGGATACCATTAATCTTAGATATAGTTACTTCTAGGTTAATGGCAATTGGTTTAGCACTTTCTTCTAATAAATCTTGTAATCCTTTTTGAAGTTCTCCATGAATGGTATCTCTATAATTAATCGGCTCAGAAAGATTTCCATTGTCTAATGCAATCGACATATCTCCCAATAAAGCACTTTCAAGTGTAGCTGTAGCGCCATTTCCAATAATAATATCGCCATCTATGTCTAATTCAACCACTACATTATTCCCTTTTTTTCCTTGTAGAAGTTTTTTGGCGCTAACACGTCCAACATTCACCCCATTTATTTTCACAGGGTTGCTAATTTCTAAACTACCTATGTTATTATATATAACATAATACTTTTTAGTACTGCTGAAAAAATCATCTCCTTTTAGATAATTGAAACCAAGGTACAGAGCTGATATGGCTATAATAGCGAATAATCCTACTTTAAATTCTTTTGTGTATTTCACGTATGATATTAGTTTATAGACTCTAATTGATTTTTATATTCTTTAAACGCTCGATATATGCCAGAAGCAATATAATCTTGTGTTTGTTCTGAATTTAATTCGTTTTCCTCTTTTGAATTGGTAAGATAACCAATTTCTACTAAAACACTTGGCATTGCAGTAGCCCACATTAAATAAAGGCTAGATTGTTTCACTCCTAAATTTTTTCTACCTGCTCGTTCACCAAATTGTTTTTGTATATTATTAGCTAATAACAAGCTGTTGTCATGAAAAGCTGATTGTGTTAAAGAAAACATAATATATGACTCAGGGCTGTTTGGGTTAAACCCTTCATATTTTTCCTCATAATTTTCTTCTAATAAAATCACAGCGTTTTCTCTTTTTGCTACTTCAAAATTTCGTCCTGTGTTTTTTGTGGCCATAATGTAGGTTTCGGTACCATATACTGAAGATTTTCCTGGTAGTGCATTGGCATGAATAGAGATAAATACATCGGCTTCTTTGTTGTTTGCCAATACAGCTCTTTCGCCAAGAGTAGGGAAAGTATCTTTTGTACGAGTGTATATCACCTCTACATCTTCAATATATTCTTCAATATATTTTCCAACTTTCAACGCAATTTTTAATACCAAGTCTTTTTCTTTTGTGTATTTTCCGTGCGTACCAGGATCTTTTCCTCCATGTCCAGCATCAATTACCACTTTTTTCAACTTATAATCTTGGGCAATTCCTGACTGAGAAAAAAGTAGCAAGGTTATTGCTATCAAAGGAAATATAATATTTTTCACAATAGTTCGGTTGTTTTGTATGAATGCGATAACTTTACGCAAAATTGTAAAATTTTCATCAAATCGGAAAAAAGAGGTATATAATTTAGAACGCATAGCTACCGTATTGAAACAATTTATTTTTCTATTATTTTATTTAGCATTTTCTTTTCAATTGCTGGCGCAGGAAATTGAACCTTTGGGTGATGCGTCAAAAATTTCTACAGAAAATAAAACACAGTACTCAGATTCAGTTCTGTTGCTCAATGATACTATAGTTGTAGTAAACGATACTACCCAACTTCCTATTCCAGAAAGTGATATTGAAACTACCATCAATTACTCTGCCAATGATTCTATTAAATTTGGCATGAAGAATCAAACTGTGTATTTGTTTGGTAAAGCGGTGGTTGATTATGGGGATATAAAACTAGAAGCCCAAGAAATAGAAATTGACTGGAGTACCAATATGATTACGGCTCGTGGGGTAGAAGATTCGCTAGGCAATAAAATAGGAATGCCTGTGTTTCAAAATGGAAGTGAAACGTATGTAACCAAGGGGATGAAATATAATTTTGATACGGGCAGAGCCATTATTAAAGAGGTGGTTACACAGCAAGGAGATGGCTATATGCACGGAACGGAAGTGTTTAAAAATGAAGACAATGAATTATTTAGTTCAGATAATAGCTATACCACCTGTAATTTAGAAGTGCCACATTACAGTATAAAATCCAAAAAAACGAAAGCAATTCCTGATGATAAAATTGTATCTGGATTTTTTAACTTAGAAATAAATGAAGTACCCACACCTCTAGGATTTGTTTTTGGGATGTTCCCGATGCAAAAGACTAGTTCATCGGGTATTATTATGCCTACATATGGTGAGGAAAGAATAAGAGGCTTTTATTTGAGAAATGGAGGGTACTTTTTTGACATTAGTGAATATTTTAAAATACGACTTACGGGAGATATTTATACAAAGGGAAGCAGTGGACTGCGTTTGGATATTCCTTATAAAAAACGCTATAAATATAATGGTAATTTGAATTTTGTGTTTACCAAATCAAATTTGAGTGATAAAATTGAGAATAGAGGTGCGAAAAATGATTTTCAATTAAGATGGAATCATAGCCCTCAGTCGAAAGGGAATAGTAGGTTTTCTGCCTCGGTAAATGCAGCAACTTCAACCTTTAGTGAAAATAATGTGCTTTCCGTAACTCAGAATACAAACAGAAAGCTAAGCTCTACCATTTCATATAGTAAAACTTTCGGCAAATCTCCTTTTAGTATGGGACTAAACATGAGGCATAATCAAGATGTAGCCACAAATCAAATCGATTTAACATTGCCTGACTTGAGTGTAAACATGAATAACATATATCCATTTAGAGGCAAAAGTGGAAGCAGCAAAACGTGGTACCAGAAAATGGCGCTTCGTTGGTCAATGAATGGGACTAATAAATTAACCAATAACTTGGGTAACATTGGAACGGAGAGACAAGATAGTATAGCCCCATTTAATGGAAATACTATTCCTATCTTTTTCGATGATTCAAGAAAAGGGTTTAAGCATAATATCCCATTATCTACCTCATTTAAGGTGTTTAAATATTTCACGCTCTCACCTTCAGTAAATTATAATGAACGTTGGTATTTCGACAAGCTAGATTGGCGATATGATGATATAGATTCTGCTATTGTGGCCGATACCATTGCTGGATTTAATAGAGCATACGATTATAACGGGGGCGTTAGCTTAAATACTAGAGTTTTTGGCACTTATTTTTTCAAGAAAGGAAGTGTACAAGCTATCAGGCATGTGATGAATCCTTCCATAAGTTTTAATTATTCACCAGATTTCTCTGAAGAGAAGTATGATTTTTATCAAAGAATTGAGAACCCAACAAATGAAAGAAATCCGGTTGTTTATAAGTCAAGGCATGAGGGCAGAAATTATATGTATGGACAACCTGGCGCAGGGGAGTCGGGGTCAATAGGATTTAGTTTGACAAATAATTTGGAAATGAAGTATCATTCAAAAAAAGACTCCACGGAAGAATTTAGAAAAATACCTCTTCTTAATAATTTCGGTCTTAGCTCAAGTTATAACATCATTGCAGATTCATTTAAATTATCCCCAATAAGTTTGCGGG
>JAOULS010000234.1 GCA_029881895.1 Cyclobacteriaceae bacterium
CAATGAATCGTATAATAAGCCTGCCAAATCACTAGTATTAAGTTCAGAATTTGTAACTAAATCAGGTCGGCCAACATCTCCTACAAACAGGGTGTCACCAGTAAATATGGCATGAGGTTTATAATTTTCATTCAACAATAAAAAGCAAGTAGATTCTAGTGTGTGACCCGGTGTATGAATTGCTCTCATCACTAAATTTCCTAAGGCAAATTCCTCCCCATCTTTCGCTTGATGAAAATCAAAAGAAGCTGTAGAAGTAGGGCCAAACACTATTTTTGCTCCTGTAGCATACGATAAATCTAAATGCCCCGAAATAAAATCGGAATGAAAGTGTGTTTCAAAAATATATTTTATAGAAGCACCTCTTTTATTTGCCATTTCCAAATACGCATCAATATCACGTAATGGGTCAATAATAGCTACTTCACCACCCGATTCGATATAATATGAGGCCTCAGCCAAACTATTCGTATAAAACTGTTTTACAAACATTTAAAAAAATTAATTAATATTGTTCCAATAAATATTTTAACACATCTGTAGTAGTCACAATCCCAACCAGTTTGTCATCATCCACAACTGGGAGCGCATGAAATTCTTCTTTTGATAAAATTTCCGCCACCTCTTTTATTGATTGTTTAGAAGATACTGTTCTTGGGTTATTATTCATCACTTGTTCAAGAGAGAGCATGTCAAAAATAGCTGTATCTACTTCTTTTTGATTATCACCAAAGTTTGAACCAAAACTAATTCGCAAAATATCAGTCAAACTTATAATTCCAACAAGTTTATGATTAGAAACTACTGGTAAATGGCGTACTTGTTTTTTTTCAAGCATTTTCCTCACTTCATATAATGTGTCACTCAAATTAACCTTGTACACTTTTGAGGACATGATATTAGCAATAGGCTCTCTCTGTTTCATTATATAATAGTTAGATTCAACAATTCTACATCTACAAAGTTGACGTAATTTTAAAAACATTGTACTGACACCTATCAATGAGTCACCTGATATAAATCATGATTTGAATACATGAATTTTAATAATATTAATCAAAATTTAAAGCCATGAAACACGAAGTAGTAACAAAATCAATGGGTGGTATCGCTTTTAATAGTACTGTAGATCACCACGAAGTAATAATAGACGCACATACCGAATTTGGCGGAATGGATCAAGGGCCAACACCTAAACCTCTACTCCTCACGTCATTAAGTGGGTGCACAGGAATGGACGTAATATCACTTTTAAAAAAAATGAGGGTGGAAATTAAAGATTTTGAAATAAAAGTTACTGGTACACTTACAGATGAACATCCCAAGCACTATTCACATATTTTTCTTCAATACATTTTCACAGGAATCAATTTAGATAAAAAAAAGATAGATAAGGCGGTGCAACTCTCTCAAGAGAGGTACTGTGGCGTTTCATATATGCTAGGAAAAGTAGCCAAACTTGACTATGACATTACACTAAATGAAGTTTAGCTTTTCGGCTTATTTCCATTTTTTGATGTCTCTTCATTTTTATTCTTTTCGTCATCGAATAGCATTCTTACTGATGGCGAATAAGTATCATCGTATTGCCCACTTTTTACCGCCCAGAAAAAAGCAATTAAAAAAATTAGCGCTACTGCAACACTTATCAATATTAAAACCGTAATGATTAACATATCACCGATGGAAGTTTAGAATAAATTTTTAGCTTTAAAATTAACAGCAAAGGTAGTAAACAAAACTACCGAAATACTACTAAGCGGCATTAATATCGCTGCAAAAACAGGCGTCAAATTTCCCATGACTGCAAAAGAAAGCCCTACAACATTATACACAAAAGATAGTACAAAGCTAGCATACACAATATATTTAGCCGACCGTGAAAATTTTAATAACGCTGGTAATTGTTCAAATAATTTAGCATCCATTATTCCGTCCGATGCCGGAGTGAAATTATTCACATTTTCAGCAACCACAATTCCCACATTACTTTGCTTTAAAGCTCCAGCATCGTTCAGTCCATCTCCAAACATCATTACATTGTTTTGCTTTTGCAACTCAGCAACATAGTTTAGTTTGTCATCAGGTAATTGATTAAACCTCATTTCAGTAGTATCCAAAAATAATTGTTTTAATCTTTCACGCTCAGAATCATTATCTCCAGAAAGTATAGACAAACCATAGTTTTCAGAAAGCTGTCCCATTACCGATTTAATTCTTTTTCTATACTTATTTTGAATAAGATAACAGCCTTTCACATCACCATCTATAGAAATATAAACACGCGTTTCTTTTATTATATTATTAACTTCATTCTTTTCTAACACAAACTCACCTGATCCCATCTTACAATTGCAATTCTTCACAATTCCTTCAATGCCTGCTCCTATTATTTCAGTAAAACTTTCTACATTCAAAGTTGACTTTTCATCGAGATATTTGAATATCATTTTACTTAGAGGGTGTGAAGATTGTGATGATAAAGAAGAAAACATTTCTTTTTCAATTGAGCTCAATTCAACCCCATCATAATGTATTTGACTTTGATCATTATAGGTTATGGTACCTGTTTTATCAAATACTACATGTGTAATCTTACTTAATTTCTCTATAACTGAAGTGTTTTTAAGGTATAACCCTAACTTTCCAAATACCCTCAAAGTATTTCCAAGTGTAAATGGAGAAGATAATGCTAAAGCACAAGGACAAGCAACAATTAATACTGCAGTAAATACATTAATCACTTTAGATGGGTCTGTTACATACCAAACAAATCCTGAAGAAAAAGCAATAATTAGTATTGCTAGGGTAAAATACTTACTAATATTATTTATAAAAGTATTTGAATCTTCTTCTTGAGAAGTAAAGGTGTCATTATTCCATAGTTGAGTGAGGTAGCTTTGAGAAACTGATTTTTCGACTAGTATTTCAATACTACTTCCTCTTTGCTTTCCTCCTGCATAAATATATTCTTTAATATTTTTCCGAACAGGTATTGATTCTCCTGTCACAAAACTATAATCTATATTAGCATAATCACTTAGTAAAACACCGTCAACTGGAATTAGCTCATTATTTTTTACAATAATTTTATCTCCTATTTCTATATCATTAACTGGTATTGGGGTAGGCACATTATCAATCAGCTTATTGATAGCCATAGGAAAGTATGACTTATAATCACGCTCGAATGATAGCCCTTGATACGTTTTGCTTTGAAACCATTTTCCTATTAAAAGAAAAAATAAAAGTCCTGATAACGAGTCTAAATAACCATTCCCTGTTTGAGACAGGATTTCATACACACTACGAGAAAAAAGGGTTATAATACCTAAAACAATGGGCACATCTATATTTACATAACGTTGATTAAACCCTTTTAATGCACTTTTAAAATAATCTGAAGCAGCATAAAGCACAATTGGAAGTGATAAGAATAAACTTATATAACTGAAAAATTGTTTTAATTCAGAATTAACATCATCAAAACCAAAATATTCGGGAAAAGCTAGTAGCATTATGTTTCCAAAACAAAACCCTGCTACGGCAATTTTAAGTAATAATGAAGTGTCTTCTTTTTTAACTTTGTCCTTTTTATGAGTATCAAGTGTAATTTGAGGCTCATACCCAATAGAAACCAATGTTTCTACCACTTCTCGCAACGGTATAATAGTGGGGTCGAACTGAAGCGTCAGTTGTTTTTTGGAAAAATGAACCCTAGATTGGTTCACTCCTTCTTTCAGACGATATAGATTCTCTAATAGCCAAATACATGAGCTACAATGAATAGAAGGTATGAATAGGGTGATATTTTGTTGCTTTTCGGAAATAAAATCCGAAAGCTGGTGACTAATTTTATCATTCTCTAAAAAAGCATACTTATCATTTTCTACGATGTTTTTCAGCGTGATGCCTGGGTTATTTTCAAAATCATAATAACTGCATAACCCATTTTCATTAAGTATTTCATAAACTGTTTTACAGCCTAAGCAACAAAAAAATTTATCATCAACTTGTAAACACTCATTTTGACAAGTTTCACCACAATGATAACACAGTAATTTTCCATCGTTGGTGGGGGGGGTCACTTCATTCTCCATAACTACCCCCATATTACTAAAACTCATCTAAATAATATGCTATTTTATGACTTTCTACGTTTTCTTTAAATTTAGGTTCAAATATAAATTCGTTTTTTTCTTTATGAAAAATAAGAACAGAATTTTCTTTTCGAGATAAATATCTCTGAATTTCATTTTGCAAATCTTTAGCTGGACAAGTGACTACACCAACATTTTTAAATAAACCAATCATAAATTTGACTGCTTTTTTATTCTTCGAAGCCTCTGCTAATGTCTTTCCTATTTCTATCAGTAATACTACTTCTGAGTTTTTCATTGTTTGAGCGAAATGATTGAAGAATTTCTTAAAATTCTCAATAGACTTTACGCTTTTGTCAAAAACAACTACACAGCGTTCCACTACTTCAAAATTTCTATCAAAGCTTATCATACTACCATTTATTTGGTCTAGTAGTTTTTTATCACTTAACGCATTTAAAATGTTATGACTAAAAATCACACATTCCGAATTTGATAATATACTGTTGATATCATTTATTTTATCAACACATTCTATTCCATTGTTAAGTACAACATTATACTTGTTTGCTTGCGTTAACACCTCTTCAATCCAAATTTCTTTTTCTTCCTCCCCTCCTCTATTTCTCAGTAATAAATCAGCACAGCATAAAATAGATACAGTTTCTGAAATAACAGAAGGAACATTAGCGATTAACCTTTCCCAAAAAAGAGG
>JAOULS010000235.1 GCA_029881895.1 Cyclobacteriaceae bacterium
CTTAAAGCCCAACATGAAAGATTTATTAAAAATTTATGAAAATAAACGTGCGGAAATTGTTTTTGAATGGTCTGATCCAGAGACAGAAGCGGAAGGGTGGGTAGTTATCAATTCTTTGAGAGGAGGTGCAGCAGGTGGCGGTACTAGAATGCGCCTTGGCTTGGATAAAAGAGAGGTAGAATCGTTGGCAAAAACGATGGAAGTGAAATTCACTGTTTCGGGACCTGCTATAGGTGGAGCAAAATCAGGAATAAACTTCGACCCTAACGACCCAAGAAAAGAAGGGGTACTTAGAAGATGGTACGCTGCTGTGATGCCTTTGTTGAAATATTATTATGGGACAGGAGGAGATTTAAACATTGACGAAATTAATGAAGTAATTCCTATTACCGAAGATTGTGGGATATGGCATCCTCAGGAAGGTGTTTTTACGGGTCATTTTCACCCTACAGAAGCCCAAAAAGTAAACAGAATAGGGCAGTTGCGTATGGGCGTAATTAAAGTAATCGAAGATGAACGTTATTCTCCCGATTTGCTTAAAAAATACACAATAGCAGATATGATTACAGGCTGGGGCGTAGCAGAAGCCGTTCGTCATTATTATAAAATTTGGGGAGGAGATATTAAAGAGAAAAGAGCCGTTATTCAAGGATGGGGGAATGTAGGGGCGGCTACAGGTTTTTATCTGTCACAAATGGGCGTAAAAGTGGTTGGGATAATAGACCGTGAAGGTGGAGTAATGAACGAAAAGGGGTTTAGTGTGTCAGAGATAACTTCTTTTTTCAATAACAGAAAAGGGACGATGTTAGTGGCAGATAACTTGATTCCTTTTGATGAAATAAATGAGCGTATTTGGGATTTGAATTTCGAAATATTCGCTCCCTGCGCCTCCTCACGATTAATCACCAAAGAACAGGTCGATCGTATGATTGCATCACATTTAGAGGTGTTTACATGCGGTGCGAATGTACCTTTCGATGACCCTGAGATTTTCTTTGGCGCTACAGGAATGTTTGCCGATGATCAGTTTTCAGTTATTCCTGATTTTATTGCCAACTGTGGAATGGCAAGGGTATTCGCCTATTTAATGAGCGATGAAGCTTTCTTGGCAGATGGAGCAATTTTCGAAGATACTTCGCATATCATAAAAGCAGCACTTGAAAAATCACACGCTGTAAACCCTTTAAAAACAGGAATTGCCAAAACTTCTTTCGAAATAGCGTTAAAACAGTTAATTTAAAGAATAAAAATAGAGCATTATGCCCCGATATCATCAATTAGGTAAAATTCCTCATAAACGACACACTACCTTTAGAAATAAAGAAGGTGGGTTATATCAAGAAGAATTATTTGGAACGGCTGGTTTTGCAGGAATGTCTTCGTTGATATATCATGTAAATCCTCCAACGGTAGTCAATGAGATTATAGAAGTGGGTGCTGTATCGCCAAAAATTTCGTGTGAAAAAAACATGAAGGCATTGAGTTTTAAAGGATTCTCTCTACCGCCCGAAGAGGATTTTTTGGATAGTCGGAAAACACTTTTTGTAAACAGTAATTTGCATATTGGTTTGGCTGCCCCCAAGTCATTTTCTAATGGCTATTTCTATAAAAATGCCGATGCCGATGAAATGCTATTTGTCCATGTGGGCTCAGGAATTTTAAAAACGATGTACGGAAATCTAGATTTCCAATATGGGGATTATTTAATTATTCCTAGAGGCACCATCTATCAAATTGATTTTAAAACCGAAGACAATCGACTCTTATATGTTGAGTCATTCGATCCTATCTATACCCCAAGTAGGTATAGGAATAATTTCGGGCAATTTTTAGAACATGCTCCTTTTTGTGAACGTGATTTTAGAGTGCCTCAAAACCTTACTACGCATGATGAGAAAGGTGATTTCAAAATCATGATTAAGAAACAAGGGGTTATGTGGCAATATATCTATAACAACCACCCATTTGATGTGGTAGGTTGGGACGGGTTTAACTACCCTTTTGCCTTTTCGATTCATGATTTTGAACCAATTACAGGAAGGGTGCACATGCCGCCACCAATACATCAGACGTTCGAAGCGAGTGGGTTTGTGGTGTGTTCCTTTGTGCCAAGGATGTACGACTATCATCCAGAGGCCATTCCTGCCCCCTATCACCATAGTAATGTGGACTCGGATGAACTACTATACTATGTGGATGGAGACTTTATGAGTAGAAATAATATTGAAAAAGGACAAATTACACTTCATCCTGGAGGAGTGCCTCATGGACCACATCCTGGAGCAATAGAAAGAAGTATTGGTAAAAAAGAAACAGGAGAATTGGCGGTTATGATAGACCCCTTTTCGCCTATGAGTATTACTGAAGAGGCAATGAAATTGCAAGTAGAAGATTATTATAAATCATGGATTGTTGAATAAACTATTTACCTATGGCAGTAGAAATAAAAGATTTAAAAAATATCCAAAACACCACCTATGGTGTGGATAAAATATTTGATGGCGCTGAAGATTTTCTTCCGCTAAATGGCACTGATTATGTAGAGCTTTATGTAGGTAATGCAAAGCAATCGGCCTTATATTACAAAACAGCATTCGGGTTTCAATCAGAAGCATTTTCGGGAATGGAAACAGGGGTTAAAGACAAAGTTTCGTATGTGTTAAAACAAGATAAAATCCGATTAGTACTTACTACTTCGTTGGAAGAAGGTGGAGAAATAAATGAGCACATCAACAAGCATGGCGATGGCGTAAAAGTAGTAGCACTCTGGGTAGATGATGCTACTAAAGCTTGGGGAGAGACTACTAAGCGAGGGGCTAAATCATTTTTTGAACCAAGAAAGGAAGAAGATGAGTATGGGTACGTAGTGCGTTCTGGAATACATACCTATGGTGAAACGGTGCATATATTTGTAGAAAGAGATCATTATAACGGTGTTTTTTTGCCAGGATACAAAAAATGGGAGTCACATTATAATCCTGCCCCTTTGGGGCTGAGGTATATTGATCACATGGTAGGAAATGTAGGGTGGGGAGAGATGAACCAGTGGTGTGAATTTTATGCAAAAACAATGGGCTTTGCACAAATTATTTCTTTTGACGATAACGACATTTCAACAGACTTTACTGCGTTAATGAGTAAGGTGATGAGTAATGGGAATGGTCGTATAAAATTCCCGATCAACGAACCTGCCAAAGGGAAGAAAAAATCGCAGATTGAAGAATATATTGATTTTTATAATGGTCCTGGAGTCCAGCATATTGCTGTAGCTACGAACGACATTGTAAAAACCGTTTCGGCAATGCGCGATAGAGGAGTTGAGTTTCTGTATGTTCCTGAAAACTATTATGATGATATCCTTGAACGAGTGGGGAATATTGATGAAGATATTGATGTGTTGAAAAAACACGGTATTTTGATAGATCGAGATGATGAAGGGTATTTGCTTCAGCTTTTCACTAAACCTGTTGTAGACAGACCCACTATGTTTTTTGAAATCATCCAGCGAAAAGGAGCACAATCATTCGGAAAAGGAAATTTCAAAGCATTATTTGAGGCAATAGAAAGAGAGCAAGAAAATAGAGGAACACTTTAAAATAACCTTTCATTAGTGCCAAAATATTTCGACAAGTAACGAATAAATTAAAAATGATTAAAGCGAACGATCCAACATTACAATCATGGGTGGAAGTCCCTGAAAATTCAGACTTCCCAATACAAAATTTACCATTTGGAATTTTTAAAACGACACATTTAACACCAAGAGCAGGGGTAGCTATCGGGAATCAAATAGTAGACTTAGATTATTTGTATTGCAATGGTTTTTTTAAATCGTTGAATTTGCCTGAAGGCATTTTTAATCAGAAGATGTTAAATGATTTTATTGCAATAGGCAAGGAAAAAACAAGGGCTGTACGAGAACGTATTTCAGCACTCTTACAACACGACAATGCAGAGTTGCGTGACAATAAAACAGCCCGTAAAGAAGCGTTGATTTTGATGGGTGATGCTGAAATGTTATTACCTGTTCGTATTGGTGATTATACTGATTTTTATTCAAGCGAACAGCATGCCTATAATGTGGGGTGTCTTTTTCGTGATCCTTCTAACGCTTTATTACCCAATTGGAAACATATCCCTGTTGGGTATCATGGAAGAGCTTCCTCTATTGTAGTGTCAGGTACTACTATTCACCGCCCAAAAGGACAACAAAAACCTAACGATGTTGAAGTACCTGTATTTGGGCCGAGTAAATTGATGGATTTTGAATTGGAAATGGCGTTTGTTGTTGGTAAGAGTACTGAGTTAGGTGAATCCATCACAACAGAAGAAGCTGAAGACCATATTTTCGGAGTTTGTATATTTAATGACTGGTCGGCTAGGGACATTCAAGGATGGGAATATGTCCCGTTAGGTCCTTTTTTAGGAAAAAGCTTCGCTTCATCCGCTTCGCCATGGATTGTCACATTAGATGCATTAGAACCTTTTAAGGTGGCTGGAAGTCCTCAAGACCCAAAAGTGTTGCCTTATTTGGAGTTTTCTGGAGATAAAAACTATGATATTGATTTGGAAGTGTACATTCGACCCGAAAATAGTGAACCCACAAAAGTGTCTCATTCTAATTTTAAATACATGTACTGGAACATGTGTCAACAACTGACACATCACACAGTAAACGGATGTAATATAAAAGTAGGGGATATGATGGCATCAGGAACAATAAGTGGGCCACAACCTCATGAATATGGCTCTATGTTAGAACTCTCGTGGAAAGGCACAAAAACCATAAAAATGGCTGAC
>JAOULS010000025.1 GCA_029881895.1 Cyclobacteriaceae bacterium
AACTCCTAAAAATCTAGTTGAATGGTTTCTCCTACGCCATAATCATTATCATCCTTTTTAGGAGGGTCTTGTTTATCATCTATAGGTGTTGATGGCTCAATGTTTTTCACAACTTTTTCTTGTTCTACAACAACATCATTTTTAACCTCTACAGGTTCAGTATTTTTATCAGCACTTGAAGAGCTCTCCTCGTTCACTTCAGGTTCTATCAATTTCACTTTTTTCACTGTATGTTGCGATAGTCGATTTCCAATTGCTTTCCAACCTTTCACATCTATAAAATCGTTAATTTGTATAAGGGTCGTCTCTTTTTCTTTCGATTTTCCTTTTACTATTTCTAACTCAATTTGTGGTGATGGGTGTACTGAAATAAAGTGTAATTTCGCTCCTTTTTCTTCACTTATAAAACAATATTTTTTACCTATCGTATTGGTTTCAATAGCAAATCGTTTTACATAATAATTTTTATTGCTTGCCTCATAATGTACGGCACTTACCACTACTTGCGGTTGAAACTTATGTATGTATACTATTTTTTCTGGCTCATAATGGTTGGTGAGTTCATAAGTAGTTAGTTCATAATTACCATCTTTATACAAAACTAAAATCCTATCTTCACTATTAAAGTTTCCTATAAGGACTCCCCTCTTATCAGTATTTAATCGCCCTACCGATTTATCATACCATATATCTAGCCCACTTAGGGTAGATTTTCCTACTGACTTCAATTCAATTTTACGAACAGGATATTTTGTGAGAATATTACCGCCAGCACCTCTTCCTTTGATTTCTAAACTAGAAAAGTCAAAATCAAAGACTTTTGTACGTGCCTTGGCGCCAGAAGTAAGCTTTACTGTTACAATTTCTGCTTCCCCATTAGGGTTTGCACTAATATATAATATTTTTGATCCTTTTTCACCTTTGGTAAGGTCATACTCTTTATCACGAGTTACGGCAGTTACACTAAATCGTTTTATCATTGAACGCCCTGTTTTACCATCTAAATAGATCGCATTATAGACCATCCGTTCATTCCCTTTTTTCCAAACACCTACAGTAAGGATATCTTTCCCCACAAAAATTTTATCTGAAATACGAGAAACTATGCACTTACCGTCTCTTCGTATTACGATGATATCATCAATATCTGAGCACTCACAAACAAACTCATCTTTCTTTAATCCGTACCCTATAAACCCATCTTGGCGATTTACATATAATTTTTGATTATTCGCAGCCACTACCGTTGCTTGAATACTATCAAATGTTTTTATTTCTGTTTTTCGTTCCTTCCCTTTTCCATATTTATCGAGTAAATTTTGGAAATAATTAATCGAGAATTCAATCAAATTAGCCAGATTATATTCGGTCTGCTTTAATTCCTCCTCCAATTTTTTCATCAACTCGTTCGCCTTAAAAGCATCGAATTTAGAAATTCTTTTAATCTTTATTTCTGTCAGTCGAACAATGTCTTCTTCTGTAATTTCTCTATAAAACTGAGGTTTATATGCTTCTAACCCGTTATCAATAGTAGTAATTACAGCTTCCCATGTCTCACACTCCTCAATATCTCTATAAATTCTGTTTTCAATAAATATTTTTTCTAATGAAGAGAATAACATTTTCTCCATTAACTCAGCACGTTTAATTTCCAGCTCTTTTTTTAAGAGTTCAACCGTTTGCGCTGTGTTAATCTTCAACATCTCATTCACCTTCAAAAATTGTGGTTTTTCTTCCACAATTACACATGCATTGGGCGAAATTGACACTTCACAATCTGTAAACGCATATAGCGCATCAATCGTAATATCTGGAGATTGACCTGGAGCTAGGGAGATTAGTATCTCTACCTCTTTGGCCGTATTATCAACAACTTGTTTTATTTTAATCTTTCCTTTTTCATTTGCTTTAAGAATAGATTCTATTATTCCCGTTGTCGTAGTGCCAAAAGGGATGTCTTTTATGACAATACTTTTTTTGTCATATTCTTCAATCTTAGCACGAACTTTTACTTTACCACCCCTTATCCCTTGATTGTACTCTGAAAAGTCAGCTGTTCCACCTGTAGGAAAGTCTGGATAGATTTTAGGGTTCTTCCCATTTAAAATATCAATAGATGCTTTTATAAGCTCACAAAAGTTATGAGGCAATATTTTTGTAGACAACCCTACCGCAATACCTTCTACTCCCTGTGCTATTAATAATGGGAATTTTACAGGAAGTGTAACCGGTTCTTTTTTTCTACCATCATAGGACAATTGCCATTCTGTAGTTTGTGGGTTATACACTACATCTAAGGCAAATTTAGATAAACGGGCTTCAATATACCTAGGTGCAGCCGCTCTATCTCCTGTTCGTATGTCACCCCAGTTCCCTTGTGTTTCAATAAGGATATCCTTCTGCCCAAGATTTACGATAGCATCACCAATTGAAGCATCACCATGCGGATGAAACTGCATGGTATTCCCAATTACATTTGCCACTTTATTAAATCGTCCATCATCCATTTCCTTTAGGGAATGCATAATTCTACGTTGTACAGGTTTAAAACCATCCTCTATAGCTGGAACAGCACGTTCTAGGATTACATAAGAGGCATAATCTAAAAACCAATTTTCGTACATCCCTGAAACAGGTAGGATATCATGTATAGAATCTTCTTTACCATATTCCTCTTTACTATTTTCAGGCAGTTCAGTACGCTCTTCACTCATAATTAACTATAAATTTATCTGGTTATAATCTATTATTTTTTTATGATTTCATCAAATTGACAGTCATCCTTCAACTTATATTCTCAAAAAAAAGGGTTATTCTTCATTTCAACTATTCACATCAAGCCAACACCTCTTCTTCTACCTCTAAATCTTTCTCAATTTTCAAATTATCGATGATAAACCCTTGACGGTCTGGTGTGTTTTTCCCCATATAAAAGCTCAATATTTTATTGATACTAGTTTCCTTTTCCAAGAAAATAGGCTCTAATCGAATATCATCACCAATAAAATTTCCAAATTCATCAGGTGAAATTTCACCAAGTCCTTTAAATCGAGTTATTTCAGGCTTCCCTCCTAACTTATTTATCGCTTCTTGTTTTTCTTCACCACTATAACAATAAATGGTTTCCTTTTTATTTCTAACTCGAAAAAGAGGCGTTTCTAAAACAAATACATGCCCCTGCTTAACAAGCTCTGGGAAAAATTGAAGGAAAAATGTCATTAATAACAAGCGAATATGCATGCCGTCAACATCTGCATCAGTAGCTATCACAATTTTTCTATACCTAAGCCCTTCAATTCCATCCTCAATATTTAATGCGTGTTGAAGAAGGTTGAATTCTTCATTTTCATAAACTACCTTTTTTGTGAGGTTATAACAATTTAAGGGCTTTCCACGCAAACTGAATACCGCTTGTGTTTGTACATCACGTGATTTTGTGATAGAACCACTTGCTGAGTCTCCCTCAGTAATAAAAACCATGGTATCGTCTTTTTTATCTCCTTTATTGTCATTAAAGTGAATACGGCAGTCTCTCAGTTTTTTGTTATGGAGGTTTGCTTTTTTAGCACGTTCGTTTGCTATTTTCTTTATTCCAGCAATTTCCTTACGTTCTCTTTCCGACTGCAAAATACGTTTTAATAAAGCATCGGCTGTACCTGAATGTTTATGCAAATAATCATCCAATGCCTTTTTGATGAAGTCATTTATAAACGTTCGCATAGTTGGTCCATCTGGAACAACATATTGCGAACCTAACTTTGTTTTAGTTTGTGATTCAAAAACAGGTTCTTGAACACGAACCGCAATAGCACTTACAATAGAAGAACGAACATCTGAAGCATCGAAATCTTTTTTATAAAATTCACGTACCGTTTTTACAAGCACTTCTCTGTATGCCGATTGGTGCGTTCCTCCTTGCGTAGTATATTGACCATTAACAAAAGAATAATATTCTTCACCATATTGATTTGCGTGTGTTAATGCTATCTCTATATCTTGCCCCTTCAAATGAATGATAGGGTATCTTAAATCTTCTTGTTCTGTTTTCCGAGACAATAAGTCCAATAAGCCATTTTCGGAATGAAACTTTACCCCATTAAAATTGATGGTCAACCCAGCATTTAGGAATACATAATTCCAAATAAGGTCGTTAAGATAAGAAGGAATAAAATGAAAATTTTTAAAAACAGAGCCGTCAGGTTCAAAAACGATAAAAGTACCATTCCTACCACTTGATTTTACAACTTTAGCATCCGAGATTACTTCTCCTCTTTCAAATTCAGCTATTTTGGTTTCTCCTTCACGGAAAGATTGTACTTTGAAGTAATTTGACAAGGCATTTACCGCCTTGGTACCCACACCATTCAAACCAACTGATTTTTGGAAAGCGCCTGAATCATACTTCCCTCCAGTATTTATCTTAGAGACACAATCGACCACTTTTCCTAATGGAATACCTCTCCCATAATCACGTATTTCAACGCGATGATCTGTAATTTTCACATCAATGGTTTTTCCATGCCCCATCATGTGTTCATCAATACAATTGTCAATAACTTCTTTTACCAACACATAAATACCATCGTCCTGAGCCGATCCATCACCCAGTTTGCCAATGTACATTCCTGGTCGTAGCCGGATATGTTCCTTCCAATCAAGGGATTTAATACTGTCTTCGGTATATTCAGTTGATTTATCTTCAGCCATTTTATTCAAGTTTAAAAAATAGAGGGAAACATGGATTCACTACACAATATAAATTGTAAGCGAATAAACAGTAAATTATACACTAATTCAAGCAAATAAACAGGACAGAAAAAAAAATATTATCATTTTTTTTAGAGAACAAGTTTAATGATAATTTCATATATGCCTGTAAATCTACTAGTTATGTGTTGATATTTTTATTTGCAACAAATATAAGTATTGGCAAAGAAAAAGCACAAAGCACAATTAGTCCTATTGTAATATAGATACCATACCCTAACATTCCATAATTCCAATGTTCATTGCTGTTGTGCATCATAACAAACATAAGTGCTACAAAAAAGAATAAATTTAGTGATGAGTTAAGTGCATACAACCAACTTTGCAACATTTTTGATAACGAAGAGGATGAGTTAAATTTTCTTACGAGCACATAAAGGATGAAATTACTGAAGGCCACTATTGCCAAAGCGTAATAAAAATAAATATCCTTGGTAACATTTTCAAATCCATCGAGGTATTCCACAAGGTGGGGTAAGGCGGCAAAGCTATACATTAAGCTAAAAAAAACAATCAATACTGATAGATACCAAAACGCTCGAAATAGTCTTTCCATAATTGTGAAATTTAATGGCGCAATTTAGACTAATTTTTATAAGAATGCATTTCATCGCTTATGAAAATCAATAAAAAATAAAATCATTTTACTTTGACAATCATTCTCTCGTTTTAATATTTCTTAATACGACACTCGTATTAATATCACTTTCAATATATTTGCAGCCTATGATTCCAAAAGTACAACTTAGTGATTATAAATATGATCTTCCCGAAGAAAGTATTCGAAAACATGCTATTAAAAATCGAGCAGATTCAAAATTAGCTGTATATAAAAATGGGATAGTGAAGCATCTCAATTTCAGTAATATCATCAATCAACTGCCCATTGATACTACTCTGTTTTTCAACAACACCAAGGTGATTCCTGCACGTTTACATTTCACAAAGCATACGGGAGCCATAATTGAGATCTTCCTCCTTAACCCTGTTTCACCTAGCCATTTAGTTGTTGAAGCGATGAGTGTTACAAAAAAAAGCAGCTGGCAATGTATGGTAGGGAATTTAAAAAAATGGAAAAAAGAAACCCTTACCACTACACTAGAATACAAAAACAAACCCATTACTATTTCTGTTGATTTGATAGATAGAGAAACTAAACTAGTAGAGTTTACATGGGATGGTGATATTAGTTTTGCCGAAGTAGTAGAAGCAATGGGAGAAGTTCCTTTGCCTCCCTATTTTCACCGAAAACCAGCACCAGAAGATAAAGAGAGATATCAAACCATTTATTCATCAAACAAAGGAGCTGTAGCGGCTCCTACTGCTGGTCTACATTTCACGAATGAAATTCTTCATCAGTTAAGAGAAAGTGGTGTAAAACTAGAGTACTTAACTTTACATGTTAGTGCAGGAACTTTCCAGCCTGTAAAAGAAGAAGATGCCACCAAGCACCCCATGCACTCCGAGCAAGTAATTGTAACAAAACACAATGTTGAATCACTCATAAACGCAAAAAAAATAGGTGTTGTAGGCACCACCTCTATGCGTACTTTAGAAAGCTTGTATTGGTTTGGCGTAAAGCTAATGCAACAAGATGATGAAAAATTTCATATTAGTAAATTAGAACCCTATCAATATGAATTGAAAGATTTACCTTCTCGTGACGATGTTTTTAAAACTATACTTCACTATATGAATGACAACACACTAGAAGAACTCCGAGGAGATACCGAGATTTTCATCATGCCGGGCTATCCATTTCAGGTATGTGATTCACTCATCACTAATTTTCATCAGCCAGGTTCTACATTACTCATGCTTATTGCTGCTTTTGTTGGTGATGACTGGAAAACAATTTACAAAGAAGCTTTAATGAATGACTATAAATTTTTGAGTTATGGTGATTCTTCGTTGTTAATCCCTAATTAATCCACCCTACAATCATATAATTCTTAACCACAGCCATATTACTGTGGTTAAGAATTACACTTTTATTGTTCTAATACTAAAAATTCAACTCTTCTATTTTTCGCCCTACCTTCGGGTGTCAAATTAGTAGCAATAGGCTTCTCTTCTCCATAACCTTTGTACTGCACTCTTTGAGCACTAATCCCTTTTGATAAAATATAGGACGTTACCGAATGTGCCCTTGAATTTGATAGCCCTAGGTTATACGAATCCTTTCCTGAGCTATCGGTATACCCTTCAATTTCTATTTTCAAGGTAGGTACAGCTCTTAACAAATCTACTACACGATCTATATCAGGAAAAGATTCAGGCTTTAGGTTCGATGAAGCTGTCTCAAAAACAATATGATTTAATAGAATATGCTCCCCTATTTTAAGAGGCATCAATTGTAAATCTTTATACACTTTAATGTTTTCCACCTCTTCTGATAAATCAATTATTTCTGAAATAGGAAAATAATTTTGAGCACTTGCAGTAAGTACTATTTTTTCACCGAGCGAAACGCGTACCTCATAAGTGCCATTAGAGGCATTCATATTACTATTCGTACTTCGAGAACCGTTCACATCAATAACGAAATTATCCTTTATGGTAGCACCAGTCTTCATGTTTAGCACCTTACCTGTAATAGTAGCATACTTTTGTAAAGGGTTGACGAATAAACTTCTTGTCATTTCCGCATAATTACTAACGTTTATTAAATCGACAACCGCAGCTACTGGCGCAAATTCATCGGCTTGTACCTGTAATATGTATTTTTGACCCCAAGGAAGGCGAACATAATAACTACCCGTTACAGTAGAAATACTATCTACCACTTCTCCATTTATCATGATTTTAGGATTAGCTTCATGAGGAATTGCCAAGTTAGTATCAAGATTTACGATCGACCCCCTCACATCTACATAAGGTATCGCCTTCATTTTTAAATCCTTAAACACTCGAATTTGCTTCGTATCGCTACTCACATCAACCGTTTCCATTTCTGGTATGTAATTTCCTGAACGTACTTGAAGTTGATATACTCTACCAAGAGGCAGCTTAACAGAATAAGTTCCTGTTAGCGGATTGGTAATGACAGAATCTACTTTAAAGCCATTAATAAGTATACTAAAAGGATCCGTAAGTAATTTGCCATTTACGGTTACTTTACCTGATAAATCTAAAAATGGAATCAAGGAGAGTTCAAGATCTCTTTCCATTTCCATGTATTCCAATTCATACGTAGCATCAATCAACTCCATTTTTGCTTCCATTTCACCCGAGTTGGGCATTATTTCATACCTTCCTCCAAGAGGCAGTTGGACTGCATAACTACTTGAGTCCCTATTAATACGCACAGAATCTACCACATCACCATTTATCATCACTTTAAACGTCTCTTTAAATGGCTTATCATCTAATTTCACAATTCCATGTAAGTCAACATACGGTCTAGGTTCATTTAGTTTTACAATAAAGATATCAGAATCATCTCCAATACTTGCTGCGTTAAATACTGCCCAATTTTCTTCATTGAAAAGTTTGTAATAATTCTCCCAATCATTAGAATTAATGGTGTTACTTAACCGTACCGGGCTCGACCAATTATCAAAAGAATCTCCAGGTCTAGTAATTTTATAGATATCGCTTTTATAATAATTAGAAGCACTCCTACCATACGCAGAAAAGTATATTGTACTACCATCTTCTGACATAAAAGGAGATTCTATAGACGTAAACCTACTTTTTAGATTACTATTTTTCAACGGTTTAGGTGATTTCCATTTTCCATTTTTCTTCTTTGTACTATACCTAATTTTATTATTTGAAGCTTTCTGCCAAGCACTAGAATATGACAATAATAAAATGTCTGATTCTTTATTTAAAAAAACAGTACTTATTATTCCCTTGTCCCTTTTACTAAACCTAGGAACTTTAAATTTTTCAGGGAGAGACCATCCATTTTCTGTTTTTTCAACAACAGATAGTCCTCTTTTCTTATACCTGCCTTTATTAGTATACACACCCGTAACTAAGTGTTTTCCATCATCACTAATACTATATAGTGCATTGAAACGATTATTATTGAACGGAGCGTCTAAACGCTGAGCTACACTCCAGTTGCCATCTGATTGTAGTTCACTGTACCAAATATCTTGACTACTATGTCTACCGTAATGATTTTCAGGGTGATCAACTCTTGAAAAATATAGTGTCTTCTCATCTAGACTAAATACCGGGTTAATCTCATGATAGTTCGTATTAATAGCAGTATCAATACTATATGGAACAAATCGATTAGCCTTTCCTATTACGGTCAGTTCTTGTGCATTTCCTGTAATTGTAATTACACCTAATGTAATTACCAATAATAAATATCTTTTCATATATCGTACCTTACTATTCATCGTATTATTTCAATGAAGGTTTGTATAAATACCGTCTAACACCATGATCATGTTTGCTTATTCCTAAATTTGGCAATCTACTTTCATTTTTAATTCGACCAAACACAAAATTCATCCCAACTCGTATATTGAAATTCTTCACTTCATAAGGAAGATATACCCCACTTAAGTTGGTTTCAGGGTCACTCACTTTAATAAAGCTTGCAGGTAAAACATTATCCATAACCACATAAAATTGAGCAAAAGCTGGCTTAAATACGATCCCTAAACCTAAGTTAGCTCCACTATTTTTGAACCACCACCAAGAAGTAGTAAAATCAAACCCTCTTCCTATCGAGTGATTTATCCCTACTACCGCTCCTAAAGACACACCATCAAAAAACTCAGTGTACAATGATGCTGTAGCCCTAGTACTAGGACTAAATTGATAATGAGCAGACAGAAAAACATTGGTAGGCAGCCAAGTTTTATATCCTATTTGAGTGGTATCTGTTCCACTATTAAATGTATCTTCATACGATTGAAAAATACTATCAACTTGTGTGTTAAATAAGCTATCAATATTGCCTGTGAAATCAATATTTTCTAAGATTACACCATCAAATTTCAAATTAACATCAGCACTATAATTTTCAACATAACTATTCCAGTTGATGTAGCCAAGATTATTTACTGCAATCCCAAAACTAAGTTTTTCAGAAAATTGCAACGTAGCCCCTAAATCTACTGCATAACCCGTGTTAAGTTTTAACACATTCTTTGCATCATTATAACTATTAAAATTTATATTAGAAATATCGTTAACAGAACTCACTTGTAAAGGGTCAACTCCAGCAGCAATATTCACTTCCATCTTTGTATTTAAATCATATTGATAAATATCATTTTGGTTTACGGCTAATTCTATTTCGGATGATTTGGTTTGGATATTGGCTATTCCTTTTAGCATTTTCACCCGAGCTCCATAAGTCCATTTCGAATCGGGTTTTACTCGTGTAAACCCTAGTCCATATTCTAAATAACTATTAAAATTTATCCCAAGTCCTGATAAGGAATACCCATCTTTAATACCTACAGACCCAATACCCAACAAATCTTTCGGGTAAATAAACCTAAAATCATTAACAACACGTGTATGTGCAGAAAAGAAATTGTTTGCTGCTTTAACTCTTAAATGAAATAATTCCGAATTAGCACCTACTCCTAGATAGTTATTATTCTTATCCAAGCCATCAACAAATTTGTTATAATCCACATTTCCGTTTTTATCTACAAAAGCCTTCACGTTCAACGCAGAGTTGTTAAACCCAACAAATACCGAAGGGATAGGAAGAGATAATGACACTTTGTGTTCTGGTACAGCTGCGGGGTTCAAGTACGTAGCTTGGGATAGTACGGGCATATGATATAGCGTAAACTCTTGCTGTGCATACAATGTATTTACAGCGAGTAAACCTATCCATATCAACGATATATAGCGTATATTTTTATAATTCATTTCTTATAGTAATTTCTCAGGGTCAATTAATGCAGTAGCCGACAAGCCAATATCAAGTTTTAGAAAATTGTCAGTAGTAATTTTCACGCTTTTACTTGGAGAGTCATTCGCTCCTGATGTAAGCACATAAACCACCAATTTTATTGATCCTGTAGTTTTAATCCGCTCATATTTTTCGTTCTGAATATTAATATCAACGGTCTCTATGGATGATGATGTCACTAATCCTGTTCCATCTACTGTTGCCGAAGTGAAAATTCGTTGCTCATCAACTGTAGTAAATAATGAATCTAATACTAATTGCTGATTAGCTGAATCTAAAAAATACAATTGTGTCCTAATTTCAAAAGGAAAGTTGTTTTCTATTTGAAGTCTTAAGTTTACTTCATCTATACTTACTTTTCCACTTTTATCTAGTTTTAGGTTAATGTTATTCAGGGTATCAATTAATGCATAATTATTAGCATATCCTTCCATTGGCAGGGTAAGGTTCGCATTAATAACTACTTCACTAGAATCGGTTATAAAATTTCCCTGTGGAGGGATTCCATTTGGATTAGCACTAGCATTTCCACTAAAAAAGGCACTTGATGGAATACTACTAAGTAGTGATGCGAAATTATCGGTATTTTGATTAGATATAGAGTAACTACTTGTAGCTACTGTACTAGGAGATGATGCTCCCTGAAGAATAATAGTTTGATCATCATAAGTACCTGTAATAAGTGACTTTATACCATCTGCATCCGTTACGGATACTTCTACTATGTCTAGTCCAAATTCTATTCCTGCTGAATTATCAATAACTAATTCAACACTCGGATTAGTGAATGCTATATTATCAGGTATATTATTACTACTTGGAAGGCCTAAATTAAAATTACCTTCAAATAAGTCAAATGGATAGGTTTGAAAATCTCCCTCAACATAACTAAACAACATCGATGACATATCAAACCCTAACGAAAGTGTACCAGTAGTAGATGTTCCTGTATTTCTTATGGTGGTTGAAATTTCGTATTCAATTGTATTAAAGCTTGTTCCTAAAGGCCCTGTTAAGTCGAATTCATATAAGTTTAATGGTTCATTTACCGACATGGTATTCGATAAAGTAATAGATAGCGGCACCCCATTTTTCGTTAATTTCGGAATTTTTATTACCGTCTCAACATTATGATCAAAATCTTTGGATTGACTTACACTAATTGTCCCCCCTTTAAAAATCAATTTTGTCATCTCTGGAACTGGGGTTGGTAAATCGACATTTGAAATTGTAAACGAATTAAATTCCGAGACTTTTACTTCATTTGTAGCCCCTGCAACAAATACAAAAGCGTTAAAAGGAATTGCATCACTAAACGATTGATCTGCAATAGTAAAACGATCATTTAATGGACTTCTTAAAAGTTCAGTATTGTAAAAAAATTCAATGACATTAAATTCTCCTTCTCGAACCTGTAGCGAATCTCCTAACTTAGTAAGACTATTCGCCTCTATACTAAATGAGCCAATTGGAAGCGATATGCCTGGCTTAATAACTTCGAAAGTTAAATCATTTATATCTTGAACACAGCCAACCATAATAGCTGTTAAGACAAAACCAATTACTATTTTTTTCATAGATTATCTTATAATTTAGTTATTAATATCACTGCAAAAACGTAATTATTAATAAAGTATTTTTCTTGTAGAATACTATCAATATTCTAAGTGTCTATTAATGACATAAGTATGTGAAAAGTAACACGTAAATGCATTGTATTTTGGAAAATTACTACGAATTACAAATAACTATCTGAATATCAGATTATTATGTGTTTATTTTTTTTATAAGATTCTTTTCACAATCCAGATTATCATTGCCACTAAAAACATAATAATAGCAATACGATTTATGACGTGCATCATTTTTAGATTAACATCCACTTTTTCATTTGTTTTCTTACGAAAGAAATAACCAAAAACATCTTTTACATTAAAAAAATCTTTTCCTTTTTTTGATTCTTGCATTTCCATATCTATTATATTTCAACTTCTTGAGCATCGATCCAATCTCCTCCATCTTTTATGATATCGATAAGTTCATCAACAGCCTTATCTGAAGCAACACCTCTCTTCACCACTTCCTGTCCCTTGTATAAGGTTATTTTACCTTTTCCTGAGCCTACATATCCATAATCGGCATCTGCCATTTCACCGGGGCCATTTACAATACAACCCATTATTCCGATTTTCACTCCCTTCAGATGATCTGTTCTGTTTCTTATTTTTGCAGTTGTTTCTTGTAAATCAAATAACGTTCGTCCGCACGATGGGCAAGAGATGTATTCGGTTTTTGACATTCGAGTACGTGCTGCCTGAAGAATCCCAAAAGCGGTCTTGTTTTTACTTTTTAATTGATGAATAATTTCTTCTTTTTTAAGTTTTTGAATTGGAAAGAATACCCCATCCCCTAGTCCATCAATTAAAAGACCTCCAACATCAGTAGAAGACTGAAGCTGAAAGCTTTCCTCACTCGTATTCTCATACGCACGATTTATGATAATAGGGTTTGTAATATGTGATTCGATACAGAAGAAAAAGAAACGCCTTAAATCTGCTAAAGCATGTTGGTTTTTAGAACTCAAAACGATAACTATTGATGTATCATTTTTTAATACATTTTTTAGTTGGTCACACCAATCGTTACTATTTAATGACAAAAAATTTAATGTAGGGTGTTTTGGTATGCTTGTAGTATATTCCTTCCATGGAATTAAAGGGTAATTAGTAGCATCAGCCTTTTGTTTCCAAACAGAGTGGTCTATAATTTCTTTCAAGCCATTAGGCAACATAAAAGGGATTGGATTTATCCCTGAGTACACAAAATCAGCTCCCTGATCATTCATCTTCCATTTATCCATTGCAGAAAGATGAAAATGACCAATACTTTTTAAGTCCTTAAATTCTATATTCTCTATCTTTGATACATCAGCAATTACTCTTGGGACATGATGTTCCCCAATATTTTCAACTATGTGTGTTACTCTTTTGTGGTAAGCAAAAGGGTCTATTGGAGAATCTAAAATATCATTAATAAATGTATGTTTACGATTAGCGTACCTATCAATAAGCATTTGCGCCACAGGAGCTTCAAATTCAGGCTCTTCGGTAAGCGAAACCCTTACCGTATCTCCTAATCCGTCTTCAAGTAAAGTACCTATTCCCAATGCTGACTTTATCCGTCCATCTTCTCCTTCACCAGCCTCTGTTACCCCTAAATGTAATGGATATGGCTCTAATCCTTCTTCCTCTAGCTTATTTACCAACAAACGATACGCTTGCACCATTACTTGAGGGTTACTTGACTTCATCGACACAACGATGTTATGAAAATTCAACTCTTCACAGATTCGTATAAACTCCAATGCCGATTCTACCATACCTATAGGGGTGTCTCCATATCGGCTCATGATTCGATCTGAAAGAGAGCCGTGGTTAGTCCCAATACGAATGGCGGTGTCAAATTCTTTACATATTTCTACTAGGGGTGTAAATCTTTTCCGAATACGGTCTAATTCCTGCAAATAATCATCATCAGCGTATTCTATCTGTTCAAATTTCTTTTTATCTACGTAATTCCCTGGATTAACCCTTACTTTTTCAATAAGGCGAGCAGCTAATTCCGCTGCATTGGGTGTAAAGTGAATATCAGCAATAAGCGGAACATCAACACCTCTTTCTAAAAGTTCTTTTTTGATATTTTCAAGATTTTGTGCTTCTTTTAAGCTCGGTGCAGTAATACGAACATACTCACATCCCGATTGTACCATCCTGATAGTTTGCTCTACAGAACCTAAGGTATCCATTGTATCAATAGTGGTCATCGACTGAACACGTATAGGGTGATCTCCCCCTAAGGGAACTTTACCAACCTTTACTTCTCGTGTTTTTCTACGAGAATATTCTGTAAGTGTATTGCAGTATTTTTTTGACATAAAATCTTCCTCATTACACTACAAATTTAATGGAATTTATAAGATAAATAGCAAGATATTCAATTCTCTAATTTTGATCTTCTCTCATTTTCATTTCACCGACAGTCATCCCTAAACCTTGTGCTTTCTTACGCTCTAAACTAGCTTCATAAGCAGATATACCATGTAACTCCGACAAATAATCAAGATGACCTGGAGACGTAACCACCATTATATCATCGGGGGTAATATCGCTAGGAGATTCGTACCCACAAGATTCTGCTAGCATCTGTGTTTCTTTATAAAGCACCTTGGCATAGGTGGCTACTCGCTGTGCGGCAGCCTCTATATCAATCGCTTTTTCTAACCGTTTATTTTGTGTAGCAATGCCTGTTGGGCAATGATTGGTATGACACTCTAATGCTTGAATACAGCCCAGAGACAGCATAAATCCACGAGCCATGTATACCGCATCAGCACCAAGTGCCATGGCTACGGCTATTTCAATAGGAGTAGCAATTTTACCACTTGCAAAAATGATGATTTTATCACGTACACCATTGCTTTTAAATGCCCAGTCGGCTACAGCAAGTGCTTGTTTCATGGGTAGACCCGCATACGAAATCAATACATAAGGAGCTGCACCTGTTCCTCCATCCCCCCCATCAATCACCACATAGTCGGGTCCTCTACCAGGTTCTTTACTCATTTTTTCTGCTACATTTTCTATTTCAGAGGTATGACCAATCACCATTTTAATACCTACTGGTTTTTTTGTGATTCCACGAACATGGTCGATAAAATCAAACAAGCCGTCTACATCACTAAATTCTTTATGTCGGGCAGGCGCATACGCATCTTTCCCCATTGGGATTTTCCGAATAGCAGCTATTTCGCTAGTTATCTTCTCTTTCAACAACATCCCTCCTTTGCCAGGTTTTGCTCCTTGTGCTAACTTTATCTCAAACATTTTCACTTGAGGGTGTTCTCCCATTTGTTTCAATAAATTGTCATCAAGATTACCCTCTTCATCACGCACACCATACTTTGCTGTACCAATCTGAAAAATCAAATCAGCACCACCATACTCGTGACATGGGGCTAACGAGCCTTCACCTGTATTATGAAGTATTCCGGCCATTTTAGCTCCCTTATTTAACGATGCATGTGCTCTATATGATAACGCCCCATACGACATGGCGCTAATGTTTACAAAATGATTTAGCACTACTGGCTCAACACCAGTATGTTCACCTATCACTTTTCGATATGTTTTTCCTGTTTCTTCTCCTGTTTTTGACTTTGTATTAGTGAAAGTAGCAGGCATTATTAATGTAGTTCCTACTTTGTCCATGTCAATCTGACTACCAAAACCAATGGTATTCGATGTTCCATTGGAAGTTTCATGTACCCAATTTCTGGTAATACGATTGTACGGGGTTTCCTCTTGGTCGTTTAAAAAAAGATACTGACGTAACAAGGGACCTATTTTTACCAATAATTTTCTACCCCAAATAACTACAGGGAAAAGGCGTTGGATAGGTGTTTCTGTTTGTCTTTTATCATGAATAAATACAATAACCAATCCTGTTACAATAGCAAATAGTACAAACTCACCTGTAAGTGTTGCTGCCCATTTCATAATGCCTACTTTTTCGAGTGTAGCGTTCTGAAAATAATAACCATATATAGCCGTAATAGTAGAGGACAGCAATATCCAACTAATAGTGTAAACATTAAAACTTTTTAAGAAAGCTCCCATTGATGGAACTTGTGAAATTGAGGTAGGGTGAAATTTTCTTTCTGAGGCCATAGTATTCGTTTAATTTCAATGTAACCCAAAGCTTAGTAATAAACACATTAGTGTTGAGTAACTTCAGTTTATTTGTTTTGTCTACTATTCTAAAAAAATTGGATAACAAAGTTTCATTTAAACGAATAATCTAATTGTAAAATTTATGATTTGCAATCTAAATGTCATAAAATATAAATTAATAAATACTCACCCTACTAGTAGCGTCTCATATTATAGAAAAGTTAAGAAGGTAAAAAAATAAAATTACAAGTAAAGCCAAAATCAAACACGTATTGTCTCCTCCCTATCATGTGCAAGTGTAATAATTAGTGATTTGTTTACTTTACATTTTTCCATGACGTACTAATCTCATTTCAAGAATATTAGGTGAATTATAGAGGAAACACGAGGCTTTGACTAGTCCAATATTTTTAGCAAAATAATTATCGATATCTCGAGTTCCATATTCATATTTATCATCAAGCGACTGTATAATACCTTCAAAATTAAGACAATCGAATGTACCCATAGGAACGCTCACCATTTCAGATCTATCACTAAGCTGATATGTACCTATAGCCAAAGTCAAATCACTCCCTCCAATATTTCTCACATATTTAATATCCTTATCAAGTGTAAAAATTAACTCTAAATTTGGATAGCTATACAAAGATTGTGCAGAATCGAATAAAATTCTCTTCATAGGGTTACCTAGAAAAGTACCTGATTCAATAACATAGTTTTTTTCAAAAATAATAGTATCCTTTTCTATGTATATACTATCGGTTTTAAGGTAAGTTTCAATTTCTAACAAGTCAACTTCGTACCAATCATACACCCAATAATTACCTACTATTAAATTTGTATAATCAGAAATAGAATCTGATGGTGTTAAATCTTGCTCTTTTGAGCATGATATTGTTAGCACAATTAGTCCAACAAAAAGAATAAATAGAGCTGAATTTTTCATAAATCATAAATTAATTGTATATAATAATCAAACAACGTATCAATATGATTATAATTGTTATGGTTTTAAAATAAACTCAATAACATTCCTTATCAGCAATGTCAAGAGCTTGAGAAATAATAGATAGCCCTTCGTCTATTTGTTTTTTGGTAATGGTTAATGGCGGACATATAAAAATAAAATTCCACCGAACGAAGGTAAACATACCCAGCTCTCTAATTTTTGCTGCCATTTTATTGGTGGTTTCCATTTCATGAGGTTTTGCATTCCACGGAGTAATTGGCTCTTTGGTGGATCTATTTTTCACTAACTCTATACAGCCCAACAACCCAGTATTTCTAAAATCACCAATAGAAGGATGTTTACTCTTCATTTCTTCCATCCTTCCCTCTATATAATCACCCATTTTTAAGGCATTCTGAAACAAGTTATCTGATTCATATACATCCAACACCGCTAATGCCGAGGCACAGGAAACGGCATGAGCAGAATACGTTAGTCCAAGCGGTAAAGGTTTATCATTAAAATGATTAGCTATTTCATCTTTTACAATGATTCCACCTAGTGGGAGATAGCCAGAAGTAAGCCCTTTTGCCATGCAAATAATGTCAGGAACTACGTCATGATTCTCAATAGCAAACCATTTTCCTGTTCTACCAAAACCACTCATCACCTCGTCATCGATAAGTAAAACCCCATACTTTTCAGTAATAGCACGTATTTTTTTCATATACCCAGGAGGGTACTTAATGCATCCCGATGACCCTGACTCTCCTTCCAAGATAATAGCAGCAACACTTTCAGGGTTT
>JAOULS010000236.1 GCA_029881895.1 Cyclobacteriaceae bacterium
TCAAATCCGTAGAAATGGTAATTCCTTTTTTGCTGGCAGCTTTTACTGCTTCCAAACATACATCCGCAGCACCTTGAGAAATAGCAGGTGTTATGCCTGTCCAATGAAACCACTCCACACCATCAAACACACTGTCCCAATCAATCATTCCTGGTTCAATTTCTGCCATAGCAGAATGTGCCCTATCGTATACCACTTTACTCCCCCTGCTTACTGCACCTGTTTCCAAAAAGTAAATCCCTAAACGATCACCACCATATACTATTTTATCTACTCCTACACCTCTTTTCCGCATTTCCATCATAGCACATTCTCCAATGTCATTTTTTGGTAAACGAGTAACAAAGTCTACCGACACCCCATAATTCGCCAATGACACCGCTACATTGGACTCTCCTCCACCATAAACAACATCAAAGTTATTAGCTTGTGAAAATCTTAAAAAGCCTTGTGGAGCTAGTCTTAGCATAATCTCTCCAAACGTTACTACTTTACTCATTCTAAAAATTGTTTATAAATTAAATAATCGTGGTAAAAACATTGATATCTCTGGTATATAGCTCACCAAAAGTAATACAATAATCATGATTGCTAAAAAGGGAAGCAATGGTTTAATTACTTGTGACACGGATATTTTAGCTACTCCACTTCCTACAAATAAAATTGTTCCAACTGGAGGAGTACATAATCCTATACATAAATTTAGTACCATTATAATTCCGAAGTGGACAGGGTTCATACCCAGTGCCGTTACCACAGGTAAAAAAATAGGAGTAAATATTAACACCGCAGGGGTAATATCCATAAATGTACCCACAATCAATAGAATAATGTTGATTACTAAAAATATCACAAACCTATTACTGAATTTTTCCAGTAGAAATCCACTCATCAGCTCAGGAATACTTTCGAAAGAAAACAACCATGACATGGCCATGGAAGTACAAATTAAAAACATCACTACGGCAGTGGTTTTGGCACTTGTTAATAAAATATCAGGAAAGTCTTTTGTGCTAATATCACCATAAATTAGTGCGAGTACAGCGGCATACACTACCGCTATTACTGAGGCTTCTGTGGCGGTGAAAACACCTGCTACAATACCTCCCACCACAATAACCAATAAAAGTAAACTGAAAAATGCTTTTCTGAAATAGTTCCAAATTTCAGCAAGAGAAACTCTTTCCCCTTTGGGAAATTTCCTGTTAATGGCGACAAAAGCAATATATCCCATAATGGCTAACCCTACTAATATTCCAGGAAAATACCCTGCAATAAACAAAGCGGCTACTGAGGCTGTTCCTCCACTAGCTAAAGCATATACAATTAGAATATTGCTAGGGGGTATTAACAACCCAGTTGTTGAAGAGGTAATGTTCACTGAAGCACTAAATTCTCTTGGATACCCCTCGTCTTCCATTCTATCGGTCATGATACTTCCAATGGCTGAAGTAGCAGCTATAGCAGAACCTGAAATAGCCCCAAACAACATAGAGGCTAATACATTTACAAATGCTAACCCTCCTGGTAAGCGAACAACTAATGATTTTGCAAAATTGATAAGACGGTTGGCAATCCCCCCTCGTTTCATGATTTCCCCTGCTAATATAAAAAACGGAATAGCCAATAATGCAAAATTATCTATTCCAGTAGTCATTCGTTGTGCTATGGTAGTGATAGCTGGTAATTTGTCAATATTTAATACGAGACTAATAGTGGTAGAGATTCCTATAGCATACGCCACTGGTATATTTAATATCAACAGTGTAAAAAAACTGATAAATAACACGATAATACTTAAGCTTTCGATGCTCATTATTTGGTTATTATTTGTTTTGAATAAATTTGAATACAGTGATATACAGAAAAAAACATGATGAGTAAACCACTAAAAGGCAATATCGCATAAATGTACCCCAAAGGAATTCGTAGTGTCCCCGATAGCTGACCAAGGTGTAATGTAGTATATACTAAATTAAACCCACCAATAACCATCACAACCAGTGCAAACAAAAACATAACGATTTCTATGAGTATCGATACACGTAGTTTAGTCTTTTCGGTAAATTTTCGATATAAAAAATCCATCGACAAATGTTCTCTTTTTGCATTCAAATAGGCAGCACCTAAGATGGTCATCCAGATTAATGAAAAACGGGCAAACTCTTCAGTCCACGAAAAAGAGGCACTTAAAATATACCTTGATATCACTTGAAACAATACATCCAGCACTAATAGAGAAAATATACCGATCAAGAATAGCTCCATGAATCGGTTTATTTTTTTAAAAAGGAGGTCAACTGTTTTCATATTATTCCGCCTTAATTTTGTGTACTAAAGTTGCCATTTTGGGATACTCCTTTTCAAATGTTTCTAACACCGACTTCGATTGGTCAGCAAAAAGTGATTTCTCAGGAAGTATCACTTCAACCCCCGATTCCTTAGCCACTTTCATGGAAGCTGTAACCGATTCTTGCCAATATTTTTTTTGCGCTTGTGCCGATTCATTGGCTGCTTCTTGCACCCACTGTTTCTCTAAATCAGATAATTTTTCCCAATATTTAGTACTTATCAGAATAACATCTGGGACAGCAGAATGCTGATCTAAGGTATAATACTTTGTGACTTCATAGTGATTTGAAGAAACAAAAGAAGGAGCATTATTCTCAGCACCGTCAACCACCCCTTGTTGAATAGCTGTGTACAATTCTCCATATGCCATTGGAGTTGCCGAACCACCTAAAGCATTTACCATATTTATCGCCATTTGGTTATTCATCACCCTAATTTTAAGCCCTTTTAAATCTTCTGGTGTTCTTATAGGTTTCGTTTTCGTATAAAAACTTCTATTTCCCGCATCATAGTAACACAGCCCTCGAAGCCAAAATTTACTCCCTTTTTCTAATATTGATTTTCCTGTCTCTCCTTCTAACACTCTAAATTTATGGTTATCGTCACGAAACAAATACGGAATGCCCAATACACTATACTCGGGTACAAAATTAGACAATGTTGCAGCACTGACCTTGGTAATGGCAACACTTCCTATTTGCAATAATTCCAGTACTTCTCGTTCAGAACCTAGCTGACTATCAGGAAAAATTTTAATCAATAACTTTCCCTTTGATTTTTTTTTCAACGCATCTTGAAAGACCAAAACACCTTTATGGACAGGGTGTGTTTGGGATGAATTATGAGCCAAATAAAACACCTTTACCTTGGAGTCTTTTTGACAAGACATAAAGCCCAAAATAGAGAATACTAATACTAGAAAATTAATTTTTATCATTTACTATTTAAAATCAAAGTAGTTTACAGCATTATAGTAGCATATATCTTGAATCATTTTTCCTAAAAAAGGGATGTCGTTTGGCACGAGTCCTTTATTCACATCTTCAGCAATAAGGTTACTTAAAATTCTTCGAAAGTACTCATGCCTAGGAAATGATAATAGACTACGACTATCGGTCAACATCCCCACAAACCTACTCAACAACCCAATATTGGATAGTGTATTGAGTTGTTTCTCCATACCGTCTTTCTGATCTAAAAACCACCATGCTGACCCCCATTGCATTTTACCAGGAGTACTACTTGAATTAAAATTACCCATCATCGTAGCAAATACCTCATTTTGAGAAGGGTTTAAATTATAAGTTATTGTTTTGGCTAATTGATTGTTAGCATCTAATTCATTAAAAAAAATCGACATCGAATGAGCCATCGAATAATCAGCAATAGAATCGCAACCTGCATCTGCTCCTAACTGCTTTTGTAATCGGCTATTATTATTTCTGATCGGGCCTAAATGATATTGCTGCACCCAATTCAGTTCATGATATTTCTTTCCCAAATACAGTAAAATACTCGACCTATATTTATCAATTTCCAATTGAGAAAGTGTATTTCCTTTTAAGCTTTTATCAAAAATGATTGGGATTTCATCTTTGGAGAAGTCAACAATTGTGAATGGCTCTCCCACCCCAAAATCAGACACACGACATCCATTTTCATGAAAATATGATATTCTAGCATCAATAGCCTTTAGTAAATCGGTATAATTATCAACAGGAATACCTGCACTTGTCGCTAGTTTTTGTATATAATTTACGAATTTCTCCTGTCCGATAAAAAACAATTCATCTGATCGAAATGTAGGGTATACTTTTGTGTAAAAATTGGCTGCTGCAATTTGCTGATGATAGCGAAGGTCATCTGTAGGGTCATCTGTAGTACAAACAACCTCTACTTTCATATCTTCTAGTAACTGAGCTGGCGTTTTGTTTGCTAAAATTTTATTAGCTTTATTATAAATATCTTTTGAGGTGCTAGGCTGTAATATATTATCGATATCAAAATAGCGTTTCAACTCTAATTGTGTCCAGTGAAAAAGTGGATTTCTCAACGTTTTAGGTACTGTTTCAGCCCATTTTTGAAACCGTTCTTCCAAGGAAGCATGCCCAGTAATATATTGTTCATTTATTCCATTGGCACGCATACCACGCCATTTGTAATGATCGCCATCTAGCCATGCACTAGTAATATTTTCGATTGATTTGTTTTCAGCGATTTGTTTCGCTGATAAATGATTATGATAATCAATTATTGGCATGTCCTTCGCATACTCATGGAATAGTATTTCCGCCTCTTTCGAATACAATAAAAAATTATCAGTAATAAATGATTCTGTTGTGATTTGACCCATCTATCTAAATTATAAACTTTTTTCGATCCCAAGAGCTAATCCTCTCAATTCAGCAAG
>JAOULS010000026.1 GCA_029881895.1 Cyclobacteriaceae bacterium
TAGCTAAGGTAATATCTTAAGATTATTATTTTATCCAGAATGCTGTACACAACAAAGCTCAACCAGTAATGATTGAGCTTTGTTGTGCTTATCCCTTTATAAGGATATAACCTTTTACAGTCTTGTTTAACTTTCCGTTGGAGTAACCAGTTCCTCTTCCTCTTTTTCCCCCTTCATTTTTGCTCTTATTTTCCCTTCAATTTCATCCATTAATTCAGGGTTGTCCAAAATCAATTTCTTTACGGAGTCACGCCCTTGACCTAATTTATTACCATTGTATGAGAACCAAGAACCTGCTTTTTTAACAATTTCCATTTCTACACCTATGTCGATGATTTCTCCTACTTTAGAGATTCCTTCTCCATACATAATATCAAATTCAACTACTTTAAATGGAGGAGCTACTTTGTTTTTCACTACTTTAACACGTGTTCGGTTGCCAGTGATGTCATCGGCACTTTCTTTTATCTGTCCTATTCTACGGATGTCTAATCGTACAGAAGAATAGAATTTTAGAGCATTACCCCCTGTAGTAGTTTCAGGATTGCCAAACATTACGCCAATTTTTTCACGTAATTGATTAATAAATATACAAGAACAACCTGTTTTACTAATGGTTCCAGTAAGTTTTCGCAGTGCTTGTGACATTAATCGAGCTTGTAACCCCATTTTGCTATCTCCCATCTCACCTTCCAATTCTGCTTTGGGTACTAAAGCAGCCACAGAGTCAATCACGATAATATCAATTGCTCCCGAACGAATTAAATGTTCAGTGATTTCTAGTGCCTGCTCTCCACTATCAGGCTGAGATATTAATAGGTTTTCAGTATCAATTCCTAATTTTTCGGCATATGTTTTGTCAAATGCATGTTCAGCATCAATAAATGCGGCTAACCCACCAGCTTTTTGGGCTTCTGCAATACAGTGCATCGTAAGTGTGGTTTTTCCTGATGATTCTGGTCCATACACTTCAACTATCCTTCCACGAGGAATACCACCAATTCCTAAGGCAATGTCCAACCCTAATGAACCTGTAGAAATGGCAGGTATGTCCACCACTTTCTCATCACTCATTTTCATTACAGCCCCTTTACCATACGTTTTCTCTAACTTATCAATGGTTAGTTGTAGTGCTTTTAATTTTTCTTTATTATCACTCATAGGAATCGATTTATGTTTTTCTAGTTGCTTTTCGGGCTAAAGTTATATCAACTTCTTTAAAATCCCAAATATTTTAGTATATTCAATGTAAATAATTAATAGATTGACAGGTTGACGTGTTTATTTACTAATTATATTAGTAATTAATGGTGTGATGTTAGTCTGTCGGTATTATATTAATGCAAATTAAAGTTTTTTAAAATGCTGACGAGTTGTTATAGCCATTATTATTAGCAAGGAATGTGTAACTTGCTATTGATTTTTTTACCGTATAATATTTGTTGATGGATCAAAAATTAATTGAAGATAAATTAAAGCTAAAGGAGCTTGAATTAAATGCTGTTCTCGAAATCACGAAGGCGATAAATGATAACCTTCCAGAAGAGGCATTATATAAGATATATGACTTTACGCTACGTGCTAATTTGAATGTAAAGAAATTAGCACTTTACGTATTAGATGATAGTTGGGAATGTAAAGTGAATCATGGTACAGAAACGAACTTCTTCAAAATTAAAATGAATGAAGAATTAACCGAACTTAAAAAAATTACAGAGGTAAAAGATTGTAAGATTAGTGCGTTTGAAGAATTTGAATATATCATACCTGTATTTCATAAAAGTGAAACATTGGCATTAATATTTGTCTCTGAAGATTGTGAAGATGAGCATAACGCAAGCGAGTTTATTCAAGCCATAAGTAATATTATTATAGTAGCTATTGAGAATAAAAAATTGGCTAGGCGTGAACTAGACCAAGAAGCTTTTCGTAAAGAACTTGAAATTGCTAGTGATGTGCAACAATATTTGTTTCCAGATGATTTACCTTATGGAGTAAGGCTTAAAGTTGAAGCAAGTTATTTGCCTCATGATAGAGTAGGAGGAGATTATTATGATTATATACCTATTAATAAAAATCAATTTTTAATATGTGTTGCCGATGTTTCTGGTAAAGGAATTCCAGCGGCTATATTAATGTCTAATTTTCAAGCATCATTACGCACGATGATTAGACAAACGCCTAACTTAACTGAAATTATCGAGGCATTGAATTTTCAAATTTTGGATAGTGCTAAAGGAGAAAAGTTTATTACTTTTTTTGCAGGCATATATGACCATAATCTTAAAACATTAGTGTATATTAACTCAGGACATAACCCTCCAGTTTTGGTGCGAAAGAATGGTGAAGCAGAACTCCTCGAAGAAGGGTCAACCATTTTAGGAATGTTTCAACCACTACCTTTTATCAACGAAGGGTTTATTACGGATTTGGATGATTTTTTATTGCTTTGTTATACCGATGGTGTTACTGAGACTTCGAACGAAAACGGGGAAGAATACGGTATCGATCGATTGTCTGATTATTTGGTAAAAAACGGAAATAAGGATTTGAAGGAAATACATCAAGATATCATTGTTAATTTGGATGACTTTAAAGGGAAAGAGGCGTATAATGATGATATTACTATTCTTTCATGCCGAATAGAGTAGTATGTATTGGCATAAAACCCCTTGTTATATTCAATGGCTTTATCCTCAGCTTACTTGGCATAAGTCAAGAGAAGAGAAAACCATTTATGTTACGTTCGATGATGGTCCTATACCTGAGGTGACCCCACAAGTATTGGATATTCTAGATGAATATAATGCTAAATCTACTTTTTTTTGTGTTGGAGATAACGTGCGAAAACACCCTAATATATATCAAGAAATAATGAATCGTGGTCACAAGACAGGGAATCATACGTATGACCACTTGAATGGATGGAAAAGTTCTTCTAAAGAATATATAAAAAGTATTGATAAATGTAAAGCCCTGATGCCAGAAGCTGTTTTTTTCAGACCAGCGTATGGAAAAATAAAAAGAAAAGTAATTACTTCGGTAAAAAAAGATTATGAAATTATCATGTGGGACGTTCTTTCAGGAGATTTTGATGTTAATTTGAAAAAGGAAACTTGTTTGGAGAAATCTATACAAGCGACAAAGAAAGGGGCAATCATAATATTTCATGATAGTATTAAGGCAAAAGAAAATATGCTATATACACTTCCTCGCTATCTAAAGTATTTTAGTAATAAAGGATTTAACTTCAAATCACTGTGAGTACATTTCTTATTGTATATATCTCTATTGTATTACTTATAAATACAGGAATTGTAATCCTTTTTATAGTAAATCATAAAAACTATACAAAAACATGGGATGAATTGCCTTCTATTTCTGTTTTACTGGCAGCAAGAAATGAGCAAGAAAATATTGAGAGGTGTTTGAATAGCTTGGTGTCACTCGACTATCCAATGCATAAGTTTCAAATTTTAGTGGGTGATGATGCTTCAGAAGATGTAACTTGGCGTATTATTAATGAGTATCAAATGAAATATCCATTTATACAATCATTTTTAATATCTGAACAGATAGGAGAACAAAAAGGAAAAGCAAATGTGTTGGCTCAATTGGCACAAAAGGCTACAGGAGATTTTCTGTTAATCACAGATGCTGATATGCAATTGCCATCTAACTGGATTCATGCTATGCTTTCGGCCATGGAAGAAAATGTTGGACTTGCTATTGGTGTTACTCAAGTGCATAAAAACAGGATGCAAGATATGGATTGGCTTTTTGCCCTTGGATTAGTGAAAGTAGCAACGGATTTAAGGTTGCCAGTAACTGCCATGGGCAATAATATGATTGTGAGTAAAGAAGCGTATCTATCAGTGGGAGGATATGAAAATTTACCTTTTTCCATTACTGAAGATTTTGAATTGTTTAAACACATATATAAAAAGGGATATCAATGCTTGCATATATTTAATAAAGAAGTGTTAGGGAAGACATTACCTATTAATGGATTTATCAATTTATTAAATCAACGTAAACGATGGATGAAAGGTGCTATTGATCTCCCATGGCATATGGTAGTGCTATTAACACTTCAGGTATGCTTTTATCCTTGTTTAGTTATCCTTTCTTTTATGATGCCTGTAGTAGCCCTAAAGCTATTCATTATAAAAGCGATTATTCAATTAGTTTTTCTATCCCTCATCAGGAAAAAAATAAATAGGCCAATAAACCCTTTTTATATCTTACTATATGAAATGTATGCTGTATTAATGACCATATCATCTTCGCTATACTTTGTTCTTCCTTTCAAAATAAAATGGAAAGGGAGGGAGTATTAAACTTTGAATAATAAAAGAATCCATTCATTTTTGTGACTTTCTTAACAATGTATGATTAATACTATACCATGAAGCTAATTGATACACATGCACATATCTATTTAGATGCGTTTAAAGAAGATATAAATAATGTAATTGAAAGAGCATTTGAGAATGGTGTGGAAAAAATGTTCCTCCCCAATATTGATCGGACGTCAATCGATGATATGATGGAAATAGAACAAAAACACCCTGATCATTGTTTTTCAATGATGGGTTTGCACCCTTGCTCTGTGAAAAATGATTTTGAAAAAGAATTATATATCGTGGAAGAATGGTTAGGGAAAAGAAATTTTAAAGGAATAGGAGAAATAGGAACGGATTTATATTGGGATAAAACCTATTGGAAGCAACAAAAAGAAGCTTTCAAAATTCAACTTGACTTTGCAAAACAATATAAGTTGCCAGCGATAATTCATTGTCGAGATTCGATAGATGAAACAATTGAGTTAGTAGAAGAACGAAGTTCAGAAGAGTTGTTAGGGATATTTCATTGCTTTACAGGTACAGTAACCCAAGCACAAAAAATCATAGATTTAGGATTTTATATAGGAGTAGGTGGAGTGGCTACATTTAAAAACGGGGGCATGGATAAAACACTCCCAGCTATTGATATAAATAAGATAGTGCTAGAGACTGATAGCCCCTATTTGGCACCAGTTCCTCATCGGGGGAAAAGAAATGAACCCAGCTATGTAAAACTAGTAGCTGAAAAAGTAGCGAATATAAAAAATATCGAAGTAGAAGAAGTGGCTCATACATCAACATTAAATGCGTTAAAAATTTTCCGAATGGAATAAACTGAAGTGGAATACAGAGAAATACATATAGACACAGCTTTGCCCAACCCTCCATTGGCAACCATTCTCCTATTATATACAGGTGGCACAATGGGGATGGTGAAGGATGAACAAGGCACACTAGTGCCGTTCAATTTTGAGCATATCCTTGAGTTCATACCTTCGTTAAAAACATTCGATCTTACACTTAAAGTAATTGCATTCGAAGAACCTATCGATTCATCAAATATTAGCCCTATGCATTGGTCGCTTATGGGGAATATAATAAAGCGTCATCCTGATTTTGACGGGTTTGTTGTATTACATGGCACCGATACTATGGCATATACAGCATCTGCATTGAGTTTTATGTTGCAAGGGTTGAATAAACCCGTAATTTTTACTGGAGCACAATTACCTATTGCTGCACCTCGAACCGATGCTAGAGAAAATATTATTACAGCGATTGAAATTGCTTCTGCAAAAAGAAATGGAAAGTCAATCGTGCCAGAAGTTTGTGTGTATTTTTCAAGCTTATTACTGCGTGGAAATAGAACGAGAAAAGTAGAGAGCATGCATTTTGATGCTTTTGAGTCTGAAAATTATCCGCCATTGGCCGAAGCGGGTATTGTAATAGACTATAATGAAAAAAACATTCATCAGGTTTTAGATACTGAGTGTTTGAATTTTGGAGATAGCTTTGATGATTCAGTAGCGATTTTAAAAATTTTTCCGGGAATAAGCGAGCAAATAGTACATGCGATTTTGTCAAGTGAAAAAATCAAAGGAATAATTCTTGAAACCTATGGATCGGGCAATGCGCCAACAGCTACCTGGTTTATTAATGAAATACAAAATGCAATTAATAATGGTGTTGTAATCGTAAATGTTTCACAATGCTCGGGTGGAGAAGTGGTACAGGGAAGGTATGCTACAAGTAAAAAACTAGCAGAAGTAGGTGTTTTGAGTGGTGGAGATATAACTACAGAGGCTGCAATAACGAAGCTTATGTATTTATTAGGGCAAGGTTTGAGCCAAGATGAGCTAAATAAGAGGCTTTTGATGTCAATTTGTGGTGAAATGAGTTGAAAAAGGCACAAATTATTTAAGGAATATCATTTGATTAAAATTTATATTCTTCTTGCATAACGTGTTTTTTATTGATTAATTTGTGTTTCCACCAAAATTGGAAAAGACCAATTGGAAGATATTTAGAGAGGTGGCCGAGCGGTCGAAGGTGCTCGCTTGGAAAGCGAGTGTGCCCCAAAAGGGTACCGGGGGTTCGAATCCCTTCCTCTCTGCTTGAAAAATTAAAATTTAAAACAGATTATTATTATTACTATTAACCTTTAATTGAGACTTATTTTTAAAAATTGAACTATGAAAAAGTTATTTACTTTATTAACACTTGTAGGAATGTTAGCCATGGGTTATTCTACAAACGTAATGGCACAAACAGAAAGTGCAGATACTACAGAAATGTCTGCAGACACAACAGTTGTTGTTGAAGATTCCACAGCAGTTACTGAAGAAATTGTTGAGGAAGCTGCTATAGCTACTGAAGAATTATCAGCAGAAGAAGGAGATGAGGAAGAGAATGCAACATTTCACCAAAAAGTAAAAGAAAAATTCATCGAAGGTGGATGGGAATTTATGGGCGCAGTACTTTTATGTCTTATTATTGGACTTTCTATTAGTATTGAGAGAATTATTACATTGAACCTTGCTACTACTAATACTAACAAATTGTTAGCCAATGTAGAAGAGGCTCTTGCAAATGGTGGCGTTGAAGCTGCTAAAGAAGTGACTACTAATACAAAAGGACCTGTAGCATCTATTTTTACACAAGGGTTATTAAGAATGTCAGAAGGAATTGAGATGGTAGAGAAATCAATCATTGCTTACGGTTCTGTCGAAATGGGTAAATTGGAAAAAGGACTAGTGTGGGTGTCGTTATTTATTGCTTTGGCACCAATGCTTGGTTTCATGGGTACAGTAATTGGTATGATTGGTGCATTCGATGCGATTGAAGCAGCGGGAGATATTTCTCCTCAAATTGTTGCTAATGGTATTAAAGTGGCTCTTTTAACTACTGTTGCTGGTCTTATTGTAGGTGTTATTCTACAAGTATTTTACAACTATTTGGTTTCTAAAGTAGACTCATTGGTGAACAACATGGAAGATGCATCAATATCACTTGTTGACTTACTAGTAAAGCACAACTTGACTAAATAATTCTTAGGACTTTAAATTATTTGAACTATGGAAGCATTTGTTTCACAAGGTGGACTCATCATCTCATACATACTATTTGGAATAGCTGTGGTAGGAGTTGTTGTTTTGCCACTTATAAAAGCCTTTGACGATCCTCGAAAAATTGTAAAAGGACTAATTGCATTAGGTTTATTGGCAGTTGTATTTCTTATTTCATGGGCGATGTCTGGGTCAGAGGTGACCGAGATGTACACAGAAAAAGGAGTAGGTGACAGCCTTTCTAAAATAATAGGGGGTGTACTTATTATGATGTACTTATTATCAGGTATAGCTATTATAGGTATTATTTATTCTGAATTACATAAAGCTGTAAAATAATGGCTAAAAAGAAAAGAGCAAATCCTGAAATAAACTCTAGCTCAATGGCGGACATTGCGTTCCTGCTATTAATATTCTTTTTGGTTACTACTACTATAGCTAACGATAGAGGAATATTAATGCAGTTGCCACCTAAGCCAGATGATATTGAGGATGTTGAAATAAAACTGAAGGAACATAACCTTTTTAAAGTATATGTGAATTCAGCAGATCGTTTGTTAGTAGAAGGTGAGCCTTTGCAAGATATCAAGGAAATTAGAGATATGGTAAAGGAGCATGTTTTGAATAATGGAAGAAATGAGAAAATGTCAGATTCTCCAAAAGATGCGGTAGTGTCTTTCAAAACAGATAGAGGTACAAGTTATGAAATGTACATTGGTGTTCTTAACGAACTTCAAGGGGCATATTATGAAATGTATGGAGAGAGAGTAGGGATGAGTGCTGCTGAATGGAGAACACTAACCAACGAACTTGATGACCCTGAGAATAAGAAATTATATGACAAGGGTAGAGGTAAAGGGGCAGACGGAAAAGTAACTTTTCCTATGAATATATCAATTGCAGAACCATCTAAAATTGGAGGAAACTAATGCATAAGTTTAAGAAAAAAACAAAATCGGATCCTAGTATTCCAACATCAGCACTGCCTGATATCATTTTTATGCTGCTTTTCTTTTTCATGGTTACAACCGTGTTGAGAGAAACCACTATTAATGTTGAGCAACATATCCCAAAGGCTACAGAGTTGCGTAAGCTGCAAAGGAAGTCATTGGTAAGTTATTTATATGTGGGTAAACCAACACTAAATATGCAGGCTCAGTTTGGTAAAGAACCTCGTATTCAAGCCAACGATGTATTTATTGCAGTAGAAGAAATTGTAGGTTGGGTGCTTCAAGAAAAGGATAAATTGGATGAAGTAGAAAGAGATCAAATAACCATTGCGTTGAAAGTGAATAACGAGACGAAAATGGGACTTATCTCTGACATACAGTTGGAGTTGCGTGAAGCGAATGCTCGTAAACTCTTGTATACAACTATTCAAGATATGGATTTATAAAAATCTGTGAACAGTTATAACTTTGAGGCTTCTTTCGTCAGAAAGAAGCCTTTTTTTGTAAATTTTTATACTTGAGGAGATTTGATATGTTTTTCTACTATCTTTCATGAATGGAAATAAATAATAAGAAAATAATTAATGCTTGGTGCATGTACGACTGGGCAAACTCCGTTTATTCACTTGTAATTACTACTGCAGTTTTCCCCATTTATTACGAGTCGGTTACTAAAAATATAGACGGCTCTAATATTGTATCTTTTTTTGGATGGGAATTGCCTAATACGGCATTGTACTCCTACGCTTTATCATTTTCATTTTTGTTCACGGCTTTTTTATTGCCGTTTCTTACAGGTATGGCCGATTATGGAGGAAAGAAGAAAATGTTCCTGAAAATATTTGCCTATATGGGATCTGTAGCTTGTGTTAGCTTATTCTTTTTTGATGGTCAAAATATTGAATTTGGAATATTGATGACGATTGTTGCTAGTATTGGTTTTTCAGGTAGTCTAGTGTTTTATAATGCTTTTTTACCTGAAATTGTAACGTCAGATCGGTTTGATAGAGTAAGTGCGAGAGGGTATTCTTTTGGGTACTTCGGTAGCGTACTATTATTGATTTTCAATTTAGTAATGATACAAATGCCACATCTATTCGGTTTGTCCGAAGGCACTATTCCTGCACGAATATCATTTTTACTAGTCGGAGTTTGGTGGGCTGGATTTTCTCAAATTCCATTTAAAATACTACCTGAAATTGTACATAATAAAAAAGGTACAGGTAATATATTTATAAAAGGCTATGCTGAAATTTTAAAGGTGTATAAAAGCTTAGAAGAACTTCCAAATTTGAAAAGGTACTTGGTTTCATTTTTTTTCTATAATGCAGGAGTTCAAGCGGTAATGTATCTCGCTACTTTATTTGGTTCTGTCGAGCTGAAGTTAGAAACAAGTGCTTTGATTCTTATCGTTATTATTATTCAAATTGTAGGAATTGGTGGTTCTTATTTATTTGCTAGAATCTCTGAAGCCAAAGGCAATGTGTTTTCTCTTGTAAGCATGTTGATGATATGGGTGGGTGTTTGTTTTACAGCCTACCTCGTGCAAACAGAATTTCAGTTTTATGCATTAGCATTTGTGGTAGGATTAGTAATGGGGGGTATTCAAGCTCTTTCTAGGGCTACGTACACGAAACTTATACCTGTAAACTCAATTGATCATGCTTCCTATTTTAGCTTTTATGATATTACTTTTAATATATCCATAGTGATGGGTACTTTTGCTTATGGTATTATTGACCATATAACTGGGAGCATGCGGAATAGTGCCCTTGCATTAGCTTTCTTTTTTATTATAGGACTAGCAACATTATTGGTAGTAAAGCTGCCTTCTTTAAAGAAAAGTTAAGGGTAATTGAATGTTGATCCATATATTTTGCTTTAATTAGGATGACCGAAATACATATTATTCCTTATTTATAAATTTAATGCTTTGACGTTTCCTAAGTTAAATTTACCATCGTATACATTTGATATAAGTAACAAAGAAGATAGATTACTTATTTATGATGTGTTTAGAAAAAAACAAGTTGTACTTACTCCAGAAGAATGGGTAAGGCAAAATTTTCTACAATTTTTAATTCAAGAACATCAATACCCTAAATCACTTATAAAAGTTGAAGGTGGACTTAGATACAATAGCAAACAAAAAAGATCCGACATCCTTGTTTATACCCGAAATGGAACACCATTTTTGTTAGTAGAATGTAAATCAAATACAATTAAAATTGGGCAACAAACATTTGACCAAGCCGCTGTTTATAACCAAACCATAAAAGCAAAATATATAGTTATTACCAATGGGCTGGAGCATTACTGTTGTCAGATGGATTTTGATAAAAATACGTACTCGTTTGTAGAAGAAGTTCCTAAGTTCATATAATACCACAATAGCATTTGTTTAAACTAAAATGTCTGCTATCTGTTTTATTTTCAAAACAGATAGCAGACAAGTATTGTGAGGTAAACTTGTAAGGATTAGTTTAAGAAGGAGTCTACCTCAGTGTGAGGAAGATCAAATGCATCGGCAACCGCCTTATATACTACTTTTCCATCTATAATATTTAGTCCTAATTTTAGCCCATTATTATCGGCACATGCTTTTTTCCATCCTTTATTGGCTAATTCAATTGCATATGGAAGAGTAGCATTTGTTAATGCTAAAGTAGAGGTGTAAGGGACTGCTCCAGGCATATTTGCTACACAATAGTGAACAATATCGTCAATGATATATACAGGATCTTCGTGTGTCGTTGGCTTGCAAGTTTCGATACATCCTCCTTGATCGACAGCAACATCTACCAATACAGCACCGGGTAACATATCTTTCAGCATATCTTTGGTAATTAGGTTAGGTGCTTTTGCACCAGGAATAAGAACCCCTCCAATAATCAAGTCATGTGTACTGATAAGCTTTCTGATGTTATATTCGTTTGACATCATGGTATTCACATTATCAGGCATGACATCATCCAAGTATCTTAATCTAGATAAGTTTAAGTCCATTATGGTTACGTCTGCACCCATCCCAGCAGCAATTTTAGCGGCATTAGTACCTACAACACCACCACCTAAAATAAGTACTTTTGCAGGCTGTACACCAGGTACACCTCCTAGTAATATCCCTCTTCCTTTCATGGGTTTTTCTAAATATTTTGCCCCTTCTTGTATTGCCATACGTCCAGCAACTTCCGACATAGGAACGAGTAATGGAAGGCTTCTGTCTTTATTTTCTACAGTTTCATAAGCCAAACAAACCGATTTACTTTCGATCATTGCAGTTGTAAGTGGTTCATACGATGCAAAGTGAAAATAGGTAAATACTAGCTGATCCTTTTTGATTAATTTGTATTCAGGAGCGATTGGCTCTTTTACTTTCATTATCATTTCGGCTATCTCGTAAGTGTCCTCAATTGTTGGAAGTATCTTTGCTCCCGCTTCGTTGTATTCACTATCCTCAAATCCACTGCCTTCACCAGCCGTAGATTGAACATAAACAGTATGACCTCTTTTGATTAATTCTTTAGCTCCCCCAGGAGTTAAAGCTACTCTGTTTTCATTGTTTTTTATTTCTTTTGGTACACCTATAATCATGATAATATAAGTTTAGTTTTATTTGTTTAAGAGTACAAAGATAACGTATCAATTTTCAATTTTTATGCTTTTTTTTGAAATATGATGTTGCAAATCTTATTTTTTGTGTAAAAAATTTTATTTTATATTTCTTGTAAATTCACCTATAATCTTTCGCTTAATGTATGGTATTTGATATAATACTTATTAGTAAGTGCTGTATGTGAAATATTCGATAGTACTTGTTTGAGATGTAATTTGAAACCTACATCATTTTGATTATTTTTGATTGTTTTCAGAAAGAGAAAAGACATCTAATTTCAAAGAAATAATTTTGTGGATTTGACAGCAACAAAAATAACAACATCCAATTCGAAGAAAGAGGAAATCATTAATGATTACCGAATTGCTTGTGAAAGTAGAGAAGCAAGTTTGATGGGAAGAAAAGAGGTGTTTATGGGGAAAGCCAAATTTGGAATTTTTGGAGATGGAAAAGAACTTCCCCAAATTGCTATGGCAAAAGCCTTTCGTAATGGTGATTTTCGTTCTGGATATTATCGTGATCAAACTTTTATGCTGGCTATAGGCGAGCTAACTCTACAACAATATTTTGCTCAGTTATATGCACATACAGATGTAAGTGCAGAACCTGCCTCTGCGGGAAGATCAATGAATGGTCATTTTGGTACTCGAATGCTAGATGATCAGGGTGAATTGAAAAACCTTGTTGAAACAAAAAATAGCAGTGCAGACATATCGCCTACTGCCGCTCAAATGCCAAGATTGTTAGGGTTAGCTTATGCTTCAAAATTGTTTCGAAATAATCCTGATTTGGAGCAATTTAATACCCTTTCTATCAAAGGTAATGAGGTTGCTTTTGGAACGATTGGTAATGCAGCCACTTCCGAAGGGATGTTTTATGAAACCGTAAATGCAGGTGGTGTACTACAAGTACCAATGGTGATTTCTGTTTGGGATGATGAGTATGGTATTTCGGTTCCCAATGAGTATCATACTACCAAAGGAAGTATTTCGGAAGTGTTGTCAGGGTTTCATAGAACCGATACTGAGCAAGGGTATGAAATCCTTTCTGTCAATGGATGGGATTATGAAGCGCTTTGCGAAACGTATTTAAAGGCATCAAAAATAGCTAGGGAACAGCATGTGCCTGTTATTATTCATGTGGTGGAAGTGACCCAGCCTCAAGGACATTCTACTTCAGGTTCGCACGAACGTTACAAGTCAGCCGATAGATTGGTTTGGGAAAAAGAACATGATTGCAATAAAAAAATGCGAGAATGGATAATTTCTTCTGAGATAGCTAGTGAACATGAGTTGGATACAATTGAATTAGAAGCTAAAGCCTTTGCAAAAGGGGCAAAAGAAGCTGCATGGAAAGCGTATGTAAATGATATCAAAGTTGATCATGATAGTGCCATTGAGGCACTTCAGGAGGTAGCAAAAAAGAGTGATTTTAGTGTTGGATTATTAAAATTAAAGCAAAAACTAGAAAGTACGGTTAACCCAATCCGAATGGATGTATTAAGGGTATTAAAACAGGGGTTGAGAGTAGTTAGGAATGAGCAAGGAAACGGAAAAGAAGTACTTCAACAATTAGTAAAAAAGATTGAAAATGAAGCGCATGATCGTTATAGTTCTCATTTATATAGTGAATCAGATAAAGCCGCATTAAATATTTCTGAAATAACTGCCGAATTTGATGAGCAATCTCCACTTGTGGATGGAAGAGAAGTATTGCAAGCTTGTTTCGATGCAGCATTAGAGAATGATCCTAAGGTCTTTGCTTTTGGAGAGGATGTAGGTAAAATAGGAGATGTTAATCAAGCATTTGTTGGATTACAAGATAAATTCGGTGAACTAAGGGTAACCGACACAGGGATACGCGAATGTACCATAGTGGGACAAGCAATTGGTACAGCATTGCGTGGGCTTAGGCCAATAGCTGAAATACAGTATTTAGATTATTTGTTGTATGCAATTCAGATACTGTCAGATGATGTAGCTTGTTTGCAATACCGCACGAAAGGTGGACAAAAAGTGCCTTTGATTATACGAACAAGAGGACATAGGTTGGAAGGGGTGTGGCATTCTGGGTCACCTATAGGTATGATTCTGAATAGTTTGAGAGGAATGAATATCCTTGTTCCAAGAGATATGACTCAAGCCGCAGGAATGTACAACACTATGTTACAATCCGATGAACCTGCATTAATTATTGAGTGTTTGAATGGATACCGTTTAAAAGAAAGAATTCCGTCTAATGTGGCAAAATTTACTGTGCCATTAGGTAGGCCTGATGTAATACGTGAGGGAGATGATGTTACAATCGTGACGTATGGCTCTATGTGTAGAGTGGTGATGGATGCTGCGAATCAACTGCAAGAAGTAGGCATATCCTGCGAAGTAATAGATGTGCAAACACTACTTCCTTTTGATGTAAACCATACCATTGTCGAATCACTGAAAAAAACCAATCGGGTTGCTTTTGCAGATGAAGACGTACCCGGTGGTGCTTCGGCTTATATGATGCAGAAAGTGATGGAAGAGCAACAAGGATACCTTTATTTGGACTCTCAGCCCATTACTATTGCAGCCAAACCGCATCGTCCAGCATATTCATCAGATGGAGATTATTTCTCAAAACCAAATGTGGAAGAGATTTTCGACAAGATATATGAAATGATGGCAGAGGTAGACCCTGCATCTTTCCCAGATATTTATTAATTCACTTGAATTTCTTTAAGTGTAAATTCTGGAGACTCGACAATATTGCTCTTATTTAAAGCTCTGTCTTGAATCTGTATTCTTAATTTTAATATCTTATCATTAAATAAAGGGATAAGTCCCACAGAAACAAATCCATAGGTTAAGTGTCCTTCAATTGCTGCGCCATCTCCTTCTTTCTGTAATACAGGAAAACGACCGTCTATTGTTAACCCACAAGGTTGAGGAATATCTGTTACCCAATCAAAATCAACGAACTCTTCTGAAGGAGTGTTTTTGTAGAGAAAATCAACAAAAATATTGTATTGATTTATGTTTGGTTCAAAATACAACGTATCCTCTATTACGACACCGTCTATGGTAGGCTTTATATGCCAATTAGTACATGAATAGGGCAACTCAAAAGGAGGTAGTAGGTCTTGATATTCAGGTAAACGTGAGTAATTAAAAGTAATCAAATTACCTTGATTGTCTTCAAAATAATTTCCAGAACTAAAATCTCCAGTAGTATAGTTACCATCCAACCCTAAATCACCATCGCCATCTTTAAAGGAGATGCTAATGAGAAGAGAATCTACGTCTGTATTTGTGCCAACTTGATTAAATTCAACCTTATCGAAACTGATGGAAGGTGTGTCAGGAAAGCTAGGTACTTTATAGCATGCGCTAAAAAGAAACAGTATAACGAGCGTAATACTAATGGATGCAAATATTTTACTAGTGATTTTTCTCATGTTCATAAAAACTATCTAATTTTAAATTCAGAATAGACGTTTTATTAATAACGAATGGATTTTTTAAATAGTTTTAAAACCGAACTTTTTTCTACAAAAAAAACAAATTTTGAAGAAAAGGCATTGGCACTATTTCAATTCCAATCCAAACATAATCAAATTTACAATAAATACATTCACTTTTTAGGGATAGACCCTAATGATGTTAATGAAGTACATCAAATTCCTTTTTTACCCATCTCTTTTTTTAAAAGGCACAAGGTGATAACAAATAGTTGGAACGAAGAGCAAATATTTCAAAGTAGTGGCACTACAGGAACGACTACTAGTAAACATTATGTATATTCTGTTAATGAATACTTGGCAAATGCACAGTTTATTTTTAAACAACATTATGGTGCAGTTGAAAATTATCATTTCTTAGCACTGCTGCCATCGTATTTGGAAAGAAATAATTCGTCTCTAATTTTTATGGTCGATCACTTTATTAAAGGTAGTAAATCTTCATTATCAGGTTTTTATCTTAATAATTTTGATGAATTGGAACATAATCTTAAAAAGGCGTATTCTTCGGAAAGAAAAGTAATGTTAATAGGGGTAACTTTTGGACTGTTAGATTTTGTGGAACACTATCATTTTAATATGCCCGAATTAGTAGTGATGGAAACAGGAGGGATGAAAGGAAGAAGAAAAGAGATGGTTAGGGAAGAGTTACATGCTATTTTTAAAGAGAAATTTGCAGTTCCGGCTATCCATTCAGAATATGGCATGACGGAGTTGCTTTCTCAGGCATATTCAAAAGGGGAGGGGAGGTTTAATCTTCCACCTACCATGAAAATATTAATTCGTGACATTAACGACCCGTTCAGCTATCAGTCAACAGGACGAAATGGTGGAATTAACGTAATTGATTTGGCCAATACAGATTCCTGTGCGTTTATCGAAACACAGGATTTAGGGAAAGTAAATAGTGATAATACGTTCGAAGTGTTGGGTCGATTTGACAATTCAGACATACGTGGTTGTAATTTAATGGTGAGTTGATTATGATTTCCATTTAATTATTTTTTTCTCTCATAAAGTTTACTTCTTGAAATTGGTGATGGTTATCTGGAAATAATTTGACTCTTCAAAACCTCTACTTTGACCAAGTATATGGAAAAAAACGAGGTTTTTAGATTGATATTGAAGAAATTTCGTCAATAGATTCATGGAATGTTGCGCAAAAATTCACACTGTTTGATTCGTCCCCATATTATCGGGGCAAGAGTTTGTGGATTTTAGCAAAATGAAGTGAATTTTAGAAGGTTTCTTCACAGTCTTGATTTTTTTTGTTTCTTTTTTTGGATCAAGCAAAAAAAAGAAAAAATTAGGAATTGAAACGAAAGTTTTACTTATAAGGAGGCTCTAATTATTCCTTCTTCTTTTTTTTGAACGTTTTATCAACTACCTCTTTTATTTCTTTTCCTACTTTCTCGAACCCCTCTTCAATATCGTTAAAGACTTCTTTGTGATTAGTTTTGAATTTATTAATTTCTTCTTTTAATGACTCACCATTTCTCTTCAACTCTTCAATTCGATCCGAATATTCAACTTTGGCATCACCTTTCGCTTCGTCAAGCTGCGATAAAAGCTTATCGATGTTTTTGCCAATTTTTTTGAACATTTTTTCTGCTTTGCCTTCTGGATTTCTTCCCATTACAATTTAATTTTTTATAGTATATTTATATACGTAGTTTGTCTACCTAAGTTGAATAGATATGAAAGAAAATTTAGACCCCATAGAAAACATTGTTCAAAATCTTAAAAACAAATCAAGTGTAAAGCAGAAAACGTACCATCACTTATGTGCAACTTTTGAAGCGTTGTCGAATCGTAGTAAAGAAGTGGTAAAGGAGATTAAAACCAGAATAACAGATGTTGACAAAGAAGTTACCGTAGCGTTTAAGAAAATATCAGAGAGAGAGTTTCATGTGAAAGTGGCTGGCGACCTTGTTATTTTTGTTTTGCATACCAATATCATTACGTTTCCCGATGATCATGGAATAATAAAAAGTAGATATGTAGCTGAAGATGATAACCGAAGGTACTTCGGACAGATAATGATGTATAACTTCATGTCTGATTCAGTGAAATATAATAGAATGGATGATTCAGGGTATTTGTTAGGTAGAATACTTATTAATTACGAAAATCATTTTTTTGTAGAAGGCGAGGGACAATTGAATTTCATGTTCGATAACCTGTCAGAAAAAATAATAAATAAGATGGATATTGATGTCATCATTAAGTTGGCAATTACTACAGCAGCTACAAGTGATTTGATTACCCCTCCATTTCAGGAAATTAAACACATAAAACTTTTCGATAAGGTGGAAAGCACCCAGTCGATGGGAGGAGGGCGTAAAATAGGATTTCTGATGAGTTATAACGATAAAATTTCGTGATGTTATGGACTGTGTCTATCAAATTTGCTTGTTCTTCAAAGTTGGTTATTTGAAGGAGTAGGTTCTTCTAATAGTGTGGATACACAGACGAGGCACTTGAAGTAAAGGATATGTTGAAACATTTAGTTACCTAGCTTTGACACTACTCATTGTCCTAATAGTTCAGGTGGTTTTACCTGCCTACCGCAGGTAGACTTTCCGAAACCACTGTTAGGTTAAGGAATGCATTTTTGAGATGTCACTATCTATTGATTCTCATAAACTTGATAAGGA
>JAOULS010000237.1 GCA_029881895.1 Cyclobacteriaceae bacterium
TGTTGCGATTAACTCAAATGATGCCGAAAATTACCCTGAAGATGCTCCTGAATATATGAAAGAGGATGCTAAAAAATTCAGGTATCCATTTCCTTATTTTTATGACGAGACACAAGAAATAGCACGCGCTTATCAGGCGGCTTGTACACCTGATTTTTACCTGTTCGATGGTGATATGAAATTAGTGTATCGTGGTCAGTTAGATGATTCAAGACCGGGGAACGAACGACCACTTACGGGAAAAGATTTAAGAAGTGCCATCGAGGATTTGTTAAAAGGAAATCCAATTGATGAAAATCAAATACCTAGTGTAGGTTGTAATATCAAATGGAAATAAAATGAAAATCATTGAGTGTCCTAGAGATGCTATGCAAGGCATAAATCAATTTATTCCTACAGATAAAAAAGTAAAATATCTTAACCAATTACTTGAAGTTGGCTTTGATACGATTGATTTTGGGAGTTTTGTTTCTCCAAAAGCAATTCCTCAAATGCGTGATACTGAGCTAGTGTTATCCCAATTAGATTTGACTAATACAAAATCAAAATTATTGGCAATAATAGCTAATACACGTGGTGCAAACGAGGCTTCTAAGCATGATGAGATACATTATTTAGGATTCCCTTTTTCAATTTCAGAAACATTTCAGCAGCGTAACACAAATAAATCTATTGAACAGGCGCTATATGAATTGCAGGAAATTCAAAATACTTGCATAAAATCATCTAAGTCGCTAGTGGTCTATATCTCTATGGGCTTCGGGAACCCTTATGGCGATTCATACAGCGAGGAGATAGTTGAAAAGTACGTTGATGTGCTTATTAATTACGGAATTAAAATCATATCATTAGCGGATACCATAGGTGTATCCAATCGAGAAAACATAATTTCATTATTTACTAGCCTTATCGAAAAGTATCCAAAAGTAGAGTTTGGAAGTCATCTACACTCAACACCTTCTTCTTCTGTGGAAAAAATAGAAGCTGCCTACGAGGCAGGGTGTCATCGTTTTGATGGCGCTATTAATGGTTTAGGAGGGTGCCCAATGGCTAAAGATGAATTGGTTGGAAACTTAGCGACTGAAGTAATACTGTCTTATTTAAAAAACAAAGGAGAAAAGGTTTTGATTGATGAAGATGCTTTTGAAAAAAGTATGCAATTGGCATATGAAATATTCCCTTCGTAATAGGAACGTAGTAGTGAAGGGGTAGGAAAAATAGTAATTAAGAGTATTGTATTTTAAAAGTTAAGTTTATACTTCTTGCCTGGTAACGATTTTATAATCCCCTTAAACTCTAGTTGCAATAATAATGCTGCTATTTCAGAAATTGATATTTGTGACCGCCAGCTAATATCATCGACCAATAATTCATTTTTGTTGTCAGCAAAAAGAGCTACTATACTTTTCTCTTGAATGGAAAGGGTATTAAAATCTATGGGAGGTTGTTTTGATGTTGTTATAGCGTTTTCCACATCCCAATTCATAATATATTCAATATCCTTAACTTTTTCAAGCAAGTGAGCTTTGTTGGCTTTAATTAATCGGTTACATCCTTCGGAGTGCGATTCCCCGATGCTTCCTGGTATAGCGAAAACATCTTTATTGTAACTATTGGCTATTTCTGCGGTAATCAAAGCGCCTCCTTTTATTGCAGCCTCAACAACAATTACAACATCTACCATACCTGCTATTATTCTATTTCGAGCAGGGAAACGTGGGGCATCTGGTTTTGTTCCAAAGGCATTTTCACTCACTAATGCACCATTTTCCTTCATGTCCATAGCAACTGATTTATGAACAGCAGGATAAATAATATCTAGACCTGATGCCATTACACCAATAGTAGGTAAGTTGTTCTTTAATGCTTCTTTATGGGCATGAATATCTATCCCGTAGGCTAATCCACTTACGATGGTTGTGTTATGCTGTTTTAACCCTTGAATAAGCTCTGAAACCATTCCTTTTCCATAATTAGTGGCTTTTCTAGTGCCTACAATAGCCACCATCTTAGGCGTGTCAATGTTGCCTTTTCCTGAAACATAGAGTAGAGGAGGAGCATCCATGATTTGTTTTAACCGATCGGGGTACTCCTTATCGGTATAAAATAAAAGCTGGGCATTGTTTTTTGCTACGTTCTCTAACTCTTGTTCAGCTGCCGATAAATTTATGTTTGAAAGTACTGCGTTTGCAGTAATTAGACCTACGCCAGGTATTTTTGCTAGTTTTCCTTTTGTAGAAGCATGCACGTTTTTTGCAGAGCCACAATAGCTAATAAGATTTTTGATGTTGGTACTACCAATCCCTGGCGCACGCATTAGTGCTATTTGATGAAGTTTTTCTTCTTGCATCCCGAGTCAGTAGCTATACTCGGTTTTTTAGTTCAACCAAAAATGATCTAACCCTTTTTAAAGAATCAATCGCAGTCATCTTGTCTTGAATATCTTTACTGTTGTTTTTCAACATCTCTTTAGCCCCTTGTAACGTGAAACCTTTTTCTTTTACTAAATGATAGATAAGACGGATGTTTTCGATATCAAGTTTTGTGAATTGACGATTTCCTTTCCTATTTTTTTTCGGTTTTATTAGATCGAACTCGCTTTCCCAAAAACGAATAAGCGAAGTTGCCACATTAAAAATGTCAGCCACTTCACCAATGGCATAATATTTTTTCTCTATCGCTTTTTCTTTATAGGGCATAAGTGCTAAATTCAGTTTTCAATATAAGTAATAATCCCTGATGGGTCAATTTTTATAGGCACTTCGGGGAAATCTTTTTTTGTTAGTTCGATTAATCGCTGGATTACTCGCTTCTGACTATCAATTTTAGGGCCACCCGGTCGGTATTGAACGATTGGCGTAATAGAAGCCTTCAAAAATTCTCCCGATGAATTTGTAGCTACATTAACAATAGGTGCCAATCCATTATCTCCACTTAAATTAAACCGTGCATATGTGCAGAAATTTCCTAGACTATACGCAATGAAACGTTTTTTATAGATTTCAATGGCTCTTGTTACATGAGGGCCATGACCAAAAATAACATCTGCACCAGCATCGATTAATGTATGGGAGAAAGTATAAACATTACCTCTGTTTTCACCATAAAATGTTTCGGTTTTACGCGTCACGTGTTGGTATTTGCTTCCCTCTGCTCCTCCATGAAAAGAGGCGATAACTATATCACTAATGGTGTCTAGGTGTTGTATAATTTCAATAGCTCTTGATGTGTTGTGAATACTTGAAGTGCCAGTATTCGGAGAGAATGCTGCAAATCCATATTTCATACCATCAATTTTAAAAGTGACATAGGGTTGCGATAGTAACCCTGCATGATAGATGCCAACACTATCAAGGAGTTTCATAGAGCTTTGCCTCCCTTCTTCTCCAAAATCACCTGCATGATTATTTGCTGTACTCATTACATCAAACCCAGCATTTACTAAATTCTCCATATATTGTTCAGGAGTTCTGAATAGGTAGCATAATTTTGGGTTTTTACAATATTTCTGAGTACCTCCTTCATTTAATATCACGCCTTCAAGATTGCCAAAAGTAACATCGGCATTTTTTAAAATATCTTCAACGTCTTTAAATAAATAATTGCCATTATTAGGAGGAAGGTAACTTTCGTTTGGGAAATTGGTACCCATCATGATATCACCAACTCCAATGATATGAATAGTATCCTTTATTATTCGGTGGACTTCAATCTGCACAGAGTCTTGAAATCTAGAGGAATCTATTTCTACTTTTACTAAAGTATCTAGTGTAGCTAATTTTATAGTACTTAGTGAATCCTTCTCTAAACGGATTGTATCATCATGATAGCTTGTGCTTGGTTTTTGCACTTTACAAGCTGATAATAATATAATAAGTAGGAGAGTAGTTAGTGTTGACTTCATTTTTTTTAATAAAGGCACAAATCTACTGATAAGAAAAGAAAATAAAAGGAAAAAAGGAATTAATGAGCATCTAATGCAGGGGCATCATCGTTTGTTAAGTTAATGAGTTTTTCGTACTCATCAACACTTAAATCACGATGGAAAAAGTCGATAGGGTTTATTTGACTGTTTTTGTATAATATTTCATAATGAAGATGTGGGGCTTCTGATAGTCCAGTGTTTCCAACATACCCAATTACATCTCCTCGTTTCACCTTTTGACCATATTTTACAGTTGCCTTATTTAAGTGAGCATACCTTGTTTTATAATTGTATCCATGATCCAAGTACACCACATTACCAAATGATGAAGAATAGTTAGCTCGTTTTACTACTCCATCACCTGTGGCATATATAGGCGTTCCTCTATCTGCACGAAAATCTAATCCATTGTGTGATCGCCATATATTTAGAATAGGGTGGTAACGCTGACCGTAGGTGGTGTATAATTTTGTTAACTCTTTATTACTGATAGGCTGTATTGCAGGCCTTGATGCCCACATGTGTTCTTTTTCAGCTTCTATTTTAGTGATGTCGTCATAAGAGAGTGTTTGGATGTATGACTTTCTTTTAATTTTCTCTAATCGTTTATAGGTAGAAATAATCAAATCCTCTGCTACTAAATTGGCATTCGATAACTTGTTAAATCGTTCAGAACCTCCAATACTTGCATTTCTTGTGGTAGGAGGTAATGGTGAAATGTCGAGGATAGTTCGATAGATGCTATCATCTTTTATTTGTAGCTCACGAAGTTGAGTGTCTGAAACAGAAAGTTTTTCGTTTAATATCTCCCATTGGGT
>JAOULS010000238.1 GCA_029881895.1 Cyclobacteriaceae bacterium
GAGTCGCGCTCAAATGTAACACCGTCACCAAAAGCAGCTAGCACAAACTTGCGAGGACTCAATGGTCCACCAAGTTTACTTATTTTATCAATCCTATCGAATAGTGCCGATTGATTTTTATCAACTTGAGATTCTTTAAAAGGTAAACCCTCAACAACTATGGTGTTATTGGCTAAAGGTGTCCCTTTCGAAAATTTATGAACATCAGCTTGAAATGCTTTTGAAAATTCTTTCTCTTTAGTGCCAATACCTGGTAGGACTAGTATTACTATTTTTTTGCTCATGATGATTTTAGTTGTGGTTAAATTAAATATGCTTTGTGCTATGATTACGAGATTTTGTTCTGTATTTTTTAAATTGAATGCTGTTTTAAATTGGATTGTAGCCTAACAAATTTTTTATTTTTTCATGGTATTGCTTAGCCACGGTTTTAAACCCTGCGCTTTTAAGGTGTATTTCATTATGCCATTGTTTGTCATTGGGAAAATTTCCACGTAAATCAATATGGTGAAAATGAGGATGCTCCTTATCAATCTCTATTAGCATTTCATTAAATCTATCAATCATCTTTTTAAGAATAGTTTCCTGAACACCTCTATCTGTAATTCCCTTGGCTCCAAAACCGGGCAAAATCCATGGTCCTGAAAGTTTTATCCCTATTAAATTATATGACTTCCCATTGGGTTTGGCGTAATCATAACCATCCATAAGCACGTCAATTGAATTATCAACTTCCCATATTTTCTCTAAATAATAAGTAATGGCAGGTTTCATAAATCTCTCAAGCATCGTGTTAAATTCCTCCTCTCTATATAGTTGTTGATTGTGACGTATATGATTGAGGTATCGTATAAGTTCTTCACCTATTATGTCATTACCCCCAGCACTAAACAGAAAGAAACGTGGACGATAATCTTGTACTGCTTCTTTTACTTTATCCAAATTTTCAGGCCCTGAATTAGTTACTAAATGAAGTTTTTTGTCTATTTTATATTTAGCACCATAAACCATGTTTTCTAACGTATCACCAGCCTTGCTACATTTTTTTATTCCATACCCCATTTTACGTAAATGATCCAAAACATCTCTTATTAAAGGGTAAGCGAACCAACTATCTCCCTCAGCTACAATTTTAGCATCGCGATTAAAATCAATATCTATTATTCTTTTGAGTGATGCTTTATTGAGTTGTTGTTTTTCTTTTTCTAATAGTGTCATTTTTTATTGATTTATTTATCTTCAAAAAGCTGTTCCCCTTTTACTAACCAAGAAAACCCAAAAGCTAGTAATGCAACGGTTTCTGCCCAAAACACCAAATGAATATTATCGTTTGGTGTTTCGAAAAACTTAAAGTAGATAACGATACTCGCTAAACATAAGAGCATTATTATTCCACAAACCAAATAAATAATGTTTCGGATGCGTTTTTGAGGTGTTACTATATCTCCTCTTTTTCTGAAAAGAAATATTGAAAAAACAGACAATGTGATAAAGAAACATGCGGCACATATTAAGTGTATTATTCCTATACTATCAATTGGATTATGTTCTGTGGTTGGAAACCAAGCAACACCTAGTGCAAAAAAGCCAGCTATATTTCCTGCCCAATCATCTTGTTTGTTATACCCACTATAAAAAAACATGAATAGTGCCACCGCACAAAGAGCTCCCACAAAAACACCACTCATTCCAGTATGATAGTAATGGCTAATAGAGCTTTGAAACACATCTTCTTTAAAAATAATCTTTACCCCTAACATTAGTGCAAAAGGTAATATTATACCAATCCACCCTACTGCTTTACGCAAAGCCAAATACGAATGTGTGTGATTTATATATTCATTGTTCATAGTTTTTGTGATTAGATGAATTATCTATGTAAATATCGGTATAGCACAATGATATTGTCAATACCCAAGGTTGGGTATTTTTAATATAAAAAATGATGATTACATTTTATTATATAGTTATACAATATTTTAATTATTATAAATAATGTATAACCATGAAAATAGAATAGAGGTGTTACTAATCAACAAGGTTAAAAGCTAAGGCATACCGAAATACATCGGCCATGTTTTCTATTTCTAATTTTCGGTTGATGTTTTTGCGATGTTGCTCTACTGTACTTCGACTAATATTTAGCTGTGTGGATATTTTTGGATTACTATCTCCACCTACTACGTGCTTCAACACTTGGGTTTCGCGTAACGTAAGCGTGTCAAACTTATCTACATTTTCTTTTCTAAATTTCTCTTCTTTTACAAAACGTTGAAATTTTATTACAAATGCATCTATCTTCAGTATGTTTTTTTTAGGCTTTTTTTCTTCATCTTTAAACATACGCCTACTTGAGTCTATCCTATGGGGGGCGATATTGTCTAAGTGGGTATTTCCCATCAAAAGAGGAGTGTTGTTATTCTGTTTTTAACAAATCATTAAATAGTCTCGTGCACCTTTATCGTATATTCCATTTACCTCAGCCGTTCTGCTTGTTATTTTTAAGGCTCGTACAGCAGCTTCTGTTTTTTCTCCGTAATCACCATCAGTCGTGCCACACTCGAAACCCGTCATTTTTAAAGCATTCTGCAATTCTTTTACTTTTACACCAACGTCTCCTTTTTTTAAATTACTTTCGGGTAATTCGGGTTCTTTTTTATAAACTAGTCGTTGATAGCCTAATACATTTTCAGAAAGTCCTGCTGATATGGATACTTGAAACCCTTCATTTCCTCCGATACAGTATACTCTCTTGCCGTCTTTAGAAAAACCCATAAAAATTCCTACATGTTCTTTCCCTTGACCAGAATATCCTTTTCCAAAGACCACTACATCGCCTGGCTCTGGACTAAACGTGGGCCAGCCTGACAATAGCCAAGACTCGATATGTATTTTGGCAGATCCTTTTAGGTTTACTTTTTTTGTACACCAATTTAAAAACACACTACACCAAGGCGTTTGTTCATCATCTATCCATTCAACACCCGCTTCTTTTGCATAGTGTTCTACAGCCTCCTTATAGTCTTCATTAGGACCATGTATTTGTCCTAATTTACTGACTCCAATTTTCATCATTTCATCCATAAAATTAGCGCTTCTGTTTTTTCTTCATTAGATTAATTGACGCTCTAATATCTTTAATTTTATCACCTACGTTATCTTCGGCTACTAACAATTCATCAACCGTACATTCAAGTTTAAAGGACCAGTAACTTACCTCCCAACCACTTGTAATATCAATTCTTTCAGGTTCATCTACCCCCATTCTTAAATTGTAGTGTTCTTTTTCCATATTTTATGCCTCGATAAATACTTTTTAATATTTAATATATTTGGTCCTACTGTATACTCTGCTATTGCCAACTCTTTTAAAGTACAATTCAATTGTTTGCACCAATAATATCGTTGTTCCAAATTCTTTATGTCAATATTTGTTGGATTCTCCGGGTCGCTTTCAATGTCTTCTTCCATAAGCCATCATGTTGTTTATTAAATTTGAAAGCACAAATTATGAAAAACATCTATGCCATGCATCACTAGAAATAGTGAATTTTACACCCTAGAAATAGGGGGTAAAAAATACTAAAACTAGTGAGTGAAACACCCTAGAAATAGGGGGTAAAAAATACTAAAACTAGTGAGCGATGAAAATAGTTTGAGAGAGGTAACTTATAAGCAAGGAACCTCCATTAAAAAAGTTGAGCCATTTTTTGGACTAGCATCAATGGTAAGTTGGGCATTTACTTGTGATAATCTCGCTCTTATGTTTTTTAGCCCCATACTATCTCCCTCTACTTGGGCGACATCAAACCCTTTTCCATTATCTTCGTACACGATGCTGAGCAAGTTGGTGTCATATTGAGTAAGTTGAATAGATAGGGAGGTAGCTTCTGCATGTCGTAGTGTGTTGGTTACTAATTCTTGCATTACATAATAGAGGGCTTGTTCAGTTTTTTCATTTAGGCGGTTATCAAAATTGGTACAAGAGAAATGAGCTTCCATTTTATCGGAAGACTGTATTGTGTCTACAAGATCCTTCAAAGCCATCTGTAAACCAAATTGTGCTAATATCCCTGAAGCAAGGTTATGCGCAATTTCACGAGTTTCGGTAATGGTTTCGTCTAAAAGCTTACCTACCCTGGCGGTTTTTTCATTGGTAGTTGTTTGCGTACTTTCATGAAACAATTTAATGGCGGATAGTTTTGCCCCTAGCCGGTCATGAAGATCTTCTGCAATACGTTTTCGTTCTTCTTCTTGACCTTGCATCATGGCATTGAGCGCACTAATTTCTCGTTCCTTTTCTAGACGTACCAATTCCTGATGATGTAGCTCTTCTTCTTTTATGTGCAGACGTTTTACCGCTCGCTGTCGCTGAAAAAGTAATATTACGATGGCGACAATCAACCCAGACAGTACCAATACCCCAATTATTAACCGCTGATTCTGTCTGGTTTTTTCCTCATTTACCGAAAGTTGCTCCGCTAATGCCTCTTCTTTTTGCCCTGTTTCGTACAACGTTTGCAAGGTGTTGAGCTGAAGGGATTTCTCTTCGGAATAAATAGAGTCTTTCAATTCTCTGTACTCATCAAATAGTTTAGTAGCAATTTCATTATTACCCAACGAAAACTGTACAGTTACTATATTAGAAATAATGTTTATATAGTTTTCTCCATCTTGCAGTTTTATTGCGATTGCTTTTGCTTTCT
>JAOULS010000239.1 GCA_029881895.1 Cyclobacteriaceae bacterium
TGTGTATCAGGGAAGGTGAAATTAGATGAGGAAGAGGGGCTTTCTGAAGCTGAATTAAAAGAAGGGTATGTGCTCACTTGCGTAGGACATCCTTTAACCGATGATGTAGTGATTGAAATTGGTTAATAATAAATAGATTTATCGTAAATAAGAACAGCATTAATTTGTAGTGAAACTAGGTGAGTTTCTACAAATGAAAATGTGCTATTGTTGAATAGAGTATGACAGTTATCAAAAGAAAAACCAGAAGATTTATTCCTGAAAATTTCAGTATTACTACATGGGAGGCGATTGCTCCTTTTTTCGATGAATTAATAAAAAAAACGTTAGATACTGAAGAAGCGTTGAGGGGGTGGTTGAAAGATAGAAGTGAGTTGGAGTCAATTATTTCAGAGGATGCAGGTTGGCGATATATACGTATGACGTGCGATACAACCAACGAAGAGCATAATCAACATTATATGCAGTTTGTCACAGAAATACAACCTAAAATAGCTCCTATTTCTAATGATCTTAATAAAAAAGCAGTTGCTTGTGATTTTTTAAAAGCACTTGAAAAAGAAGAGGGTTATGATATCATGATTCGTGGTATGCGAAAAGCATTGGAAATTTATAGAGATGAAAATGTTCCTCTACAGACTAAATTGCAACAAGAAGCTCAAAAATTTGGGCAAATATCAGGCGCAATGAGTATCGATCATGAGGGGAAGGAATTGACAATGCAGCAAGCTGGTGTTTTACTTCAATCAACAGACAGGAAATTAAGAGAAGAGATCTATAATAAAATTTCGAACCGTAGGTTAGAAGATAAAGGGACGCTTGATGAGTTGTATAATTCGTTAATTAAACTTCGAGATGAGGTAGGTAGAAATGCTGATTTTGAAAACTATCGTGACTATAAGTTTACCTCAATGGGGCGATTTGATTACACTCCACAAGATTGTTTTGATTTTCATGAATCAGTAGCCACTGAGGTGGCGCCAATATTAAATCAATTGGCAGAAGAAAGAAAGAAAAGCCTATCGTTGGATAACCTCAAACCATGGGATAAATCAGTAGATGCAGAAGGGAAATCGCCACTAAAGCCATTTAGTACAGGGGAAGAATTGCTTGAGAAATCCATTGAATGTTTCGATAGAATTGATCCTTTTTTAGGTCAATGTTTAAGCATTATGAAAGAAATGGGGCATTTAGATTTGGAGTCTAGAAAAGGAAAAGCACCAGGAGGATATAATTACCCATTATCTGAAATTGGGGTGCCGTTTATTTTCATGAATGCGACATCAACTTTACGTGATTTAGTAACGTTGATGCACGAGGGAGGTCATGCCGTGCATTCCTTTTTAACAAAAGATTTAGAATTAGTAGATTTTAAACATACTCCCTCGGAAGTAGCTGAATTGGCTTCTATGAGTATGGAACTCATCTCCATGGATCAATGGGATTTATTTTTCGAAAATGAAGATGACTTAAAACGTGCTAAAAAAGAACATTTAGAACAAATAATAGAAACGCTGCCTTGGGTAGCGACTATTGATAAGTTCCAACATTGGGTATATGAAAACCCTAATCACTCTATTGCCGATCGAACAACTGCTTGGAATGAAATTTTAGATACGTTTTCGGATAGCATTACTGACTGGGAAGGCTTGCAAACGAATAAGGATTATATGTGGCAAAAGCAATTGCATTTATTCGAAGTGCCTTTTTATTATATTGAGTATGGCATGGCACAATTAGGAGCTATTGCTGTTTGGAAAAACTACAAAGAGGATAAACAAAAGGGGTTAGAAGGATACATGAATGCCTTAAAATTAGGCTATAAAAGAAGTATTCCCGAAGTGTATGCTGCTGCCAATATTAAGTTCGATTTTAGCAAAGCATACATAAAAGAGCTGATAGGGTTTGTGAAAATGGAGCTGGGTAAATTATAGCTCTTTTACCACATGAAGTGCATTTTGCATCATCATTTGATGTCCTTTTTCATTTGGATGTATTCCGTCTGCTAAAAACAAATCTTGGGGCATGTCTGTAGAGAAATCTATATACTTTAACTGCCCTTCAGTTGCAAATTGCTTTGTTTTAGTTTGTAGTACCTCCAATCGTTTGCCTAAACTTTCATAGTCGAGGTATATGCTTTGGGTGTATGATAAATGCTGCCAATAAAATGGAGTTGGAATGCCAACAATAGGTTCTATACCATGATATGACGCATACCTTGTCATGGCAAGGAGGTTACTAAGAATTAAATTGTCTGATAGATTAAGACTCAAATCATTTACTCCTCCCATTATAATTACATGAGTAGGCTTATGTTCAATAACCATGTACTGAAAACGAGCCAACATACCCCCCGTAGTATCCCCTGATATACCACTATTGATGATGTCAATGTTTAATTCTTGCTGAAGTAAATTACTCCATTCCGTTCCTTGTTTAATTTGGTATCCTTCCGTTAAACTATCTCCTAGACAAACTATTTTTAATGGACGCATTATTTTAATGTATATTTATTTATCAAACGAAAATGAGGAATAAAATTTATAATTCCTCAGTCAAAATAGCAATCATTGTTTTTATTCCCTCACGGTAGTTGCCTAAGCGAATGTTTTCATTGGGGCTGTGCTGGTTATTGTCTCGGTTTACGGTAGGTACTGTGACCGCAGGAATGCCTAGAGTGGTTACAAAAGGGGATATAGGAATAGATCCGCCACTCATTCGAATCATAATTGGAGCTTTTCCATACGCTCTTTTTGTCGCTTTTCGAAGCCATAGTCCTACTTCGGAATCAAAGTTAGTTCGAAATGATTGATAGGATATCTCTGAACTGAAAGTAGCAACCTTTGCATGATTCATTCTTTCGGCTTTTGTAGGGATGCTATCAGTAACATAATACCCTTTATCGATAATATGTTGTTTGATTAGATGAATAAGTTTTTTAGGGTCAGACTCTAACACTAGTCGTACATCTATCTCTGCTCTTGCCCATCCTGGCACTATGGTTCTTGCTTTTTCATTGATCCAGCCTGATTGCATTCCTCTAATATTTAATGAAGGATATTGAATGGATTCTTGATAATAGCGACCCACTTTGTCAACACTGCCTAGTTGTAAACGATCACGAATTTGATTTTCGTCATCAGGTACAGCTTTAAGTATTTTTTCGGTTTCCATATCAATAGATACCCCATCATAAAACTCAGGAATAGTCACCTTTCCGTCATCATCTTTCATCGAAGCAAGTAGTCGGGATAGTCGAAGTGCTGGATTTGGAGCATAATTACCAAAATGTCCACTATGTTGTGCAACGATGGGACCGTAGGTGGTTAGCGTAATCGTAGCAATGCCCCTTGCGCCAAATGATAAAGTAGGAGAATTTGATATATGCCTCGGCCCATCAAAAATAATGAGCATATCTGATTTGAGTAACTTAATATTTTCGTCAACTGCTTTTGGCAAACGAGGAGAGCCTAATTCTTCTTCGAAATCCATAATTACTTTTACGTTGTAATTAGGTTCAAATTGCTCATTGGCAATGGCATCTAGGGCTGCAAGAAACATGGCTACAGGGCCTTTTGCATCTGAGGCTGACCGTGCAAAAACTCGCCAGTTATCATTATAATCTTTTATGTTTTCCCAATCAATTTCTTCCCAAGTACCATCTGGAAGTTGTTTTTTTAGTGCTGGTAGGTATGGGCTTTTCTGATACCATCGAGAAGTGTCAACAGGCTGACCATCTATTTGCAAGTAGATGAGTACAGTTTTTTTTGCCTTTTTATTTATTCTCTCGGCCAGAAGTAAAGGCACAGTAGCCGTCTGGATTCTTGTGGTAGTGAAATTTCTTGTTTGGAAGGCATTTTCACACCACTGAACATTTTTTTCAATGTCGGAAGTGTAGGTGGCGTCATTCGGAATACTTAAAAGTTCCCTGAGTAGAGGGAATGAATTTTTTGCGTAGTATTCAGATAGTGAATCAAGATGGTTTTGATCAAACTTTTGACCTAACGCAATGATAGTGAGTAGGAAAAGAAATAAGAATACAGATGTGTGTTTCATTGAAGTGGATATTTGGAAATTTATATAAATAAAGGTAATGAATTTAGGGGAATACACATGCCAATCTGAAAGGATAGAAGAGGGCGTAACTGATACTTCTTAGTGGTTCAAAAACAGGTAATGATAGATATGAAAACATATCTGTGTGATAAATGTTACACCTATTGACTGAGGGGCATATTAAATTTGCATAGAAGTTAAAAAAATTAGTCATTATGATATTAAGTAAATTTATAAAACTAATAGCAGGGTCTTTTATAATTATTTCAGTCTTATTAGGTCATTATGTAAATCAATATTGGTTTTTTTTCACACTATTCGTTGGAGTTAATTTACTCCAATCTAGTTTCACGAATTGGTGTTTGTTGGAAAAAATATTGTTAAAAGCTGGAGTGAAAGAAGGAACAGATACTTGCAGTATTTAAAATCTACCAAAAAAGACATGAATCACTTTTCAAAAAGCTGACTCATATCTTTAAAGGCCTTGAATTCTAACGCATTATTTTCTGGGTCTAAAAAAAACATCGTGGCTTGTTCACCTACTTTACCTTTAAATCGAATATAGGGTTCAATTACAAATTGTATATTTTTAGTTTTTAAATGTTTTTCAAATTCATGCCACTTATCCCATTCTAAAACAAC
>JAOULS010000240.1 GCA_029881895.1 Cyclobacteriaceae bacterium
GTAAGCTCTATTTCTGGTGCTGGCTGGTAGCCACCCATTTCCTTGGGAAGCCATCCAGGTTTTTTGAAAACAAATTTCAGTTTATCAACAAATCCATGTATTTTTTTTAATTTTCGCCACATCGCAACGTAGTGTTCTATGTTTACCCATACGGGATTCCAACTTTTAATTGGCGTTGTTATACCATAGGTGGGACGCTCTTCTTCTACCTGAAATGTACCAAATAACTTGTCCCAAATAATAAATACGCCTGCATGATTTCGGTCGATGTATTTGGGGTTACGCCCATGATGCACCCTGTGGTGAGAAGGGGTGTTGAAAATGAGTTCGAACCATCCGAGTTTAGGGATGGTCTCTGTATGTATCCAAAACTGATAAATAAGATTAAACCCCATAATAACAATAAAATCTATAGTTCTAAACCCCAGTAAAGCTAATGGAATGTAGTAAAAAAATGTCCAAACGACTTGAAAAGTGCTCTGTCGTAATGCTACTGATAAATTATAATCTTCGCTTTGATGATGAACAACATGGCCTCCCCAAAACAGGTTGACCTCATGTGAGACACGATGCGCCCAATAGTAGAGAAAATCTACACCGATAAATAAAACTACCCAATACCACAAAGTTTGTTCAAGTGCTAAAAATGCATAATTTTCGAATAGATACTGGTAAGCTCCCACGCTCAATACTTTGAAAAAGATGCCTGTAATTTGTTGAGTAATACCACAACTTATATTCGTTACGGCATCATTGATGCGATAGATGTTTTTTTTAGTAAATCGGTCGATGAGTAGCTCTATTCCAATAAGTAAAAAGTAGATAGGTATGGAGAGTATAACAGGATTAAAGTTCATAAAATATAGTTAACGTGTTTACTCATAGGTAGGTAAATTTACAAAAAAATATAAGCAATTTGTAGTGCCATACTATTTGAAATAGTAAACTATACTAATTAAGTGACAAGTAATTGATTTTTATTTGAACTATAATATATGAATTAGTTGTTCTTTTTATATCAAAATATGATTAGCTTGTATCAAATTCAAAATATAAAATGATGAAAAAAGGAATATTAGTAGCAGTATTGTTGATGACAATAGGATTGTTTTCAGCGTTTTCTTTATCAGAAGGTGAAGGAAAGAAGTGTGAAAAGAAAAATTGCAAAAAGGAAAGTTGTGAGAAAAAGGCGCATTGCAAAAAAGCTGATGTCAAAACGTGTAAGTATAGCGATGAAAAAGCAAAAAAGTCCTGTCATGCACCTAAATCAGTAAATAAAGAATCATAATAACTGACGACACACTATTGTAGTAAAAAGGGAAATGTATACTTACTTTTCCCTTTTTTAATGATAAGACCTCGATAGTAACTTTAGGGATTTTAATCTAGGCCGTAATTAGATTGATGCTTTTACTTTTTCCCAGTCAATATCAATAAATGGTTTCGCTTCGAATTTCTCATCTGTTTTATATTCCAATGATTTTTTGATGCGTTTGTTGGTGTTAGGATGTGTAGAGAGCAGTTCAAGTGTTTCATAAGTACTGCTAGAATATTTGTCTCTAATTTTTCTAAAAATAGCAGCCATCGCATTGGGGTGAATTTGTGAATTCTCCAAAAGCTGTAACCCATAATCATCTGCTGAACTTTCTTGTTTTCTATCAAAAACTGAGGAAATACTTTGCTGAATTATTTCATATGTAAAACCAGGATCTCCTCCAGAGAGAACTGAAAGTAGGAGAGTGATGCCTAACTCTTTTACTACTTTATTTACTACATGTCGTTCTTCTACATGTCCTATTTCATGTGCTAATACCGCAGCTACTTCCTCAGGTGAGTCAGCATATTTTAGAAGTCCACTGAAAATTACTACGTTTCCTCCCAATGAGGCAAAAGCATTAATATCTTCATCTTTTACTACATAAATACGGTAGTCGTAATCGGTGGAATCTAGTCCAGAAATAAGACGTTTGTGGATTTGATCTACAACACTATTTATCAAGCTATCATTAAGAAGGTCAGCTTGTTCAAGATAAGTGTCAATAAGTAAATCTCCTATTTGCTGTTCGTTTTCTATTGATAGCGCATTTTCGGGTGCTTCTGGCATTATAGGCACATATATAAAAACCACCCATATACCTATGAATATAATCAATAGAATAGCGAGTTCTTTGTAAATTTTTTCAATCATAACTTATTAAGAAGGAGGCTTGTTTTCTACTACTCGATTTTCATTGGAATTAATATGATAGGCATAATGATATGCCATTTTTCCAAAAAACAAGAAATAGTAAAACTGACCTTTTCTAGCTCTGAAAGCAGCGATTAAACTGAAGATAAAATAAAATAGATTAGCTACGAATGTCATAATTAAATAGCCCCAATAAATTTCATATTCCGAACCAATAGAGAACACATCATCAAAAGTATTAGATTGATAAAAGAAAAGTCTCAGAGTCCAAAATACCAATCCTGCATTAAGCATTGTTGTTGGTATTTGAGAAATAAGGGATTGATAAGCATGAAATTTAATGAAGCGACTTTTAGCTTTATTTACATAGAAATAAACAAGTGCGGCTATTAGATTAATGATTGGCAGTGGTAATCCCGCAGCCATGGCTGCAAACATCATTAAATATCCACCCATAGCATCTTCTCGCTCACGAGTAGGGATATCATCCGGTTGTGGAACCGGATGATAACTTGTGTTTGTTTCTGTCATGTTTATTCTTTCCCTGAAAATGGAGGATAATCATCAGTCATAAAAGTTAAATACAGGTTTAAACGTGTAGACCAGCGTAATGTACCTACATTGAATTCATGCCAGCTTTTTGGGTACTCTCCAGTAAATAAAACAGCCCAAAAAGCAAGGAAACTTAAAATTCCTCCCCAAATCATTCTGAAATAGAGTACAAAAACATGAGGAAGCGCACAATAAAAGGCGCCAAAGAAAGTTTTCAATAATAAATGCCCTCTACTAAGCGATTCTGGATATTCTATTTCTAGCGAAGAATATTCATCGGTAGCATTTATGCCAAAAGCAGGGTAGCCATCGGATAAATTATAGATACGGGCATTGAGCCGTAAACTCCAGCGATTTAACCCCACCATAAATTCGAAAAAACTTTCAGGATAGCGACCAGTAAACAGGATAGACCACCAAGCAATGAAAGTGACAATTGAAGCCCATATTTGTACAAAAATAAGAATAAACATATGGGGTAGCATGATGTAGAACAAGCCTAATATTGATCGTAATATTAGCTCTCCTCTAGAATAACTTTCTTGGTATTTTACATTTAATTTCATAAAATTAGGTTTAGTTGAGCGCATAATATATGAGATATAATTATACTATCAAAAAATTCAATGATTATATTGTTTTGGGCAATCACTAGTAGGATTATAATGGCATTAATATCAACTTGTTAGGGCTTTCATTTTCAATCTCACTTCTATTCATTGTTGTTTTTCTGAATTTGTTTTCAACAAATAATGCTGCTTGGTCATCGTAATGTGGACTCATAATATTCCCCGATTGTCCAGTAGGAATTATTGTAAAGCTATGTTCAAGGTCGCTAACGTCAATAATTGTTCTTACCGCTGGTCCTCCTGTTGTTTTAAAATGCCCATTGGTAGAGAGTGAAAACATTAAGTTATCAATTACTTCAATACCTCCTTTTACATTAAAAGTACCTACATTAAATAGCTTGTCAAGTGGTTTTACACTTCCAAGGGCATGAGGGTGCTCTAGTGTATGTGCTTTTCCCCAGTGCCATTGTGCGATATTATCTCCATACGCTTTTTTTAGAGTTAGCATTGACTTCTCAAATGCTCGTTGAAAAATAAATGTCCGTGTTTCTACTTCTTCAGTATGGATGTCATCCCACCAAAGGGAAGAGTCATTGTATATTAAATTTAGGTAAGAGCGTTTCATAAGATGTGAAGTACCAAATTCTTCAAAGATAGATTCACCAAGTTCATCTATTAATGCATCGTGTATTATCTGAGATAATAGAGCATAATAGACAGTAGGAGCTATGTTCTCTTTTTCATGTGTACCTTGCCATTTGCTAAGTATTTCGAGTGATTCATTAGTGCCATTATTCAGGCTGATAACGCGAGCAATTTCTTTTGCTATTTCGGGATGATTAGGAGAGGTGTGGTCTGCGGTCATGGTTTTCATGTCTTCTATTGTCCAATCATTTTTAGCTTCTATTAAATCAACTATACGTTGCGCACGATCTTCGGGCACATAGTAGCCAGGATACAAAATACCTGCAATGGTATCGGGTTGATTGTTGGCCGAATAGACATATCCCTGTTTTGGGTTTTCTGACTGTGGGTTTTGATCAAAACGATAGCTTCCCAGATAAGGGCTGCCATTATAGCCGATGTTAATGGTTTTTGAATTAATGGAGTCTGGTCGTATAGGTAATTTTGCAGCAGCCCACCATGCGATATCATTGTTGGCATTGGCGTACATAACATTTAGCCCTGGTGCTTCAATAGTAGCGACAGCACTACGCATTTCTTCTATACTACTATGGTGATCCATAGTATAAAAAGTTTTGAGAATATTTTTTTTCACCTCACGAAATGCCCACCATACGGAAACAGGGTTGTTGGAAATACTAGAAACGGTAGTATTTACATCGTTAATAATTGGGCCTCTATCTGTTTCTCTTATTTCGAAAA
>JAOULS010000241.1 GCA_029881895.1 Cyclobacteriaceae bacterium
CAAATGCCCTCAAAAAAAAAGGTAAGTAGGGTCTGCTGAAAAACACGAAAAATATCATTTCGCTTACATTGAGGTAGTTTTACAGTATATGATTTTTTAGTAGGTGCACGGTTTTAGAATCAAATTGCCTAAAATCCTTGCACCCAATTTGTTGATAAAGGGATGTTTTTTCGTTAGCCACAGGCACTTCATCTACTTTACGAGCTTCCGTTCGAAATATAAGCATATGTCTTCACTTCGACCGTTCGTATCTAAAGCACCTGTGGCTTTTTCAGCATACCCTAAAAGAAGTGTCGTCAAATCATTAGTTTTTAGTTGTTTTGGTTCTTATTTAATTATTTTTTTTGGTCTACACTTTTAATAAATTTAATAAGGCCTTTAAAATAATTTTCAGCATCATCATACATAGCGAAATGACTGCCATTAGGACAATGTAAATATTCTCCATTTTGAACTTCAGCAGCTATCCATTCCATATGTTTGGGATCCATTGTGTCATGCGCACCACCAATTGTTAATGTAGGAACTGAAATATTTGAAAGTTTTGCTTTAATATCCCAATTTTTCAGCTTTGCATCACCAACAACTCCAAATTCACTAGGTCCTTGCATTGTTACATACAAATCTTGGTTGATGTGAGCAAATGCACGATTTACAGGATTTGGCCACTCTTCCAATGGCATTCGTAAAACATGTTCAGGATAATAGTTAGAATAAATTAACTCTGAATATCTTGGATTCTCATAATCTTCTTTCGCCTCTAAATCTCTAATTTCATTTAATACCTCCGTAGATAACTGAGGTCCTAGAACATCATTGGCATACTTAATATAATCAGGAATGGATGCCATCATGTTTGAAACAATAAGACCTTTAAGGTTTTGTTGATACTTTAATGCATATTCCATACATAATATGCCTCCCCATGAACTACCCAATAGATAAAAATTATCTGCGTTTAACCCAAGTGCTTTTCTAACCTGTTCAACTTCTTCAACATACCTTTCCACACTCCAAAGACTACTGTCATTAGGCTGGTCGCTATAAGCCGATTCCAACTGGTCATAATAATAATACTCAATTTCAGCATTAGGGAAATAGGAATCAAAAACTTCGAAATATTCATGTGTAGCACCTGGCCCGCCATGGAGTAATAATACTTTCATTGTAGGGTTATTTCCAACCCTTTTTGTCCAAACCTTAAACTCTCCAACGGATGTTTGTATAGGTATCATTTTAACACCTCCACTTAATATATCATCACGATTAGTGTAATCTAAATAACTGCTTTCTTTAATTTGTGTGCTTAGTGTTTGCTCATTATATGAGCATCCTTGAATGATGAATATTGCAAAAACAATTACTATTAAATTTTTCATGCCTTTTCGTTTGGTTTAACTTTTGTTTGATACTATACGCCATTTTACGTGCATCATACATGATAAGTATTGTATCTATTGTACTTTTCAATAAATATAGTAAGTTTTTGTGTTTTTCATAAGAGCTGAGAAAGTATAGCATTTACAAACCCCATTACTAATTTCATGATCGAATCAGTAAGACTTTACTATTCATCATTAGTTGCTACTCTGTAGTGTAGCATACTAACTCAATTCGATAACTAAAAAAAGTTCAACAGCTAGTTGAACCTTTTTATTTCGTTTTATATGCTTCAACCTATTGGAGAACTCCTTTTCGTTGGGCAGTGTGTATCACCCAAAAATCTCTTTCCATTTTATTATTCCTCCATTCAAGGAATACACTTCTTCGAACCCCATGTAGTCCATTTGTTGACAAACTTGTAAGCTACGATTACCCGAACGGCAATACACTAAATACCGTTTACTTTTATCTAATTGCTCCAACTCATCGTGAAAATATTGGGTGCCCATTTCTAAAATAACATTACCTGAAATCTGACCTTCTTCAAATTGCTCTTTCCTATTCCTAACGTCTAGTACTATAGCGTCTGAAGCCAATTTTAATGTTTTAAAATGTTGTGGTTCTATCGTTGTAATCATATTCGTATTTAATTTGTATCCTTAGTTTGTATCCTACAAAAATGAACACTTTCGCTAATGAATACTGTAACAAAAGTTACCCCACAACAGAAATAAATTCTAGTCAACGATCTAATACCAATTAACATTTATAATAACCCATATCTTCTTATGAATTTAATTTTGCACCCTTATAAACATTGATGGGTATAACTTCAAGTTTAACAAATTGAATTTCTTCATTAACAGTACTGAAATGTCATTGCGAACGTTCTGGATGAATCGGGAGTGTGCGGCAATTTTTTCATAATAAAACGACTGGTTAATTATGGTAATGAGGTCAATAAAGAAAGATTACTTCACCCCGTAAATAACGGGGATTCGTAATGACAACAATAAATGTCATTGCGATAATTTCGTTCCGATACTATCGGTACGAAGAAGAAGCCCGTCTGATAAGACAGGCAGGCAATCTCTCTATAATTTGTGAATTTTTTAAAGAACTATTTCACATCTAAGGTAGATACTCCAAAGTGCTTTTAGGTATAAAAAGTTCTCACTACTCAAAAAGAGATGAACTAAGGTATTTATCACCGCGGTCGCATACAATCGTAACGATAATCCCTTTTTCAATTTCATTTGCCACTTCTAACGCAGCAGACAGCGCTCCTCCACTACTCATTCCTGCAAAAACACCTTCTTCAACCGCCATTCTTCGTGTCATCAAAGTGGCTTGTTCAGCACTCACATCAACAATGCGATCTACTCGATTGGCGTCATAAATTTTAGGAAGAAATTCTGGCGACCATCTTCGAATACCGGGTATGCTTGCCCCTTCTGTAGGTTGAGTGCCAATTATCTGTACGTTATTGTTTTGTTCTTTGAGGTACTTCGACACCCCCATAATCGTTCCTGTAGTGCCCATAGCAGACACAAAATGCGTGATCCCTCCATCGGTATCTTTCCAAATTTCTGGACCTGTAGTGACATAGTGTGCCAAATAATTATCTGAGTTGGCAAACTGATCTAGCATAACATACCCTCCATTTTTCGCCATGTCATCGGCCAGTTCGCGCGAATACTCTATCGTTTTTTCAGCAGGAGTTAATATTACTTTTGCTCCATATGCTTTCATGGTCTTTACCCGTTCGGGGGTCGAATTATCAGGCATTATTAAGGTAACTTCTACTCCCATTGAATGCGCAATCATGGCGAGTGCAATCCCTGTATTGCCACTAGTCGCTTCCACTAATTTGTCACCCACATGAATTTCATTACGATCCAATGCCCCACGAATCATCGAATAGGCGGCACGATCTTTCACACTCCCCCCAGGATTCTGTCCTTCTAGCTTGCAATAAATTTGCACGTCTTTTTTCAGCGGTATTGAGGTAAGTTGAACAAGTGGCGTGTTTCCAATAAGTTGAGAAAGTGTCATTATGAAATTGATTTTTGATTGATCTCGTTTAAAAAACTGTTGCCTTCATTTTTCGTATTTTTATAATATACTTTAGAATGCGCAGGCATACTCTTGGTTATCCATACATTCCCGCCTACAATACTATGATGACCTACCACAGTATTGCCTCCCAAAATTGTAGCGGAAGAGTAAATTACAACATGATCTTCGATAGTAGGATGTCTTTTTTTCTTTGCATCCTCTTTATTCACACTGAGCGCACCAAGTGTAACTCCTTGATAAATTTTTACATGATCGCCAATATTGGTCGTCTCCCCAATGACAATACCCGTACCATGATCGATACAGAAATAATTACCAATTTGTGCTGCAGGATGGATATCAATGCCCGTTTTACTATGTGCATGCTCTGTAATCATCCGTGGAAGAATGTCTACGCCTAATTTATGTAATTCGTGTGCAAAACGATATGCCGAGATGGCATAAAATCCAGGGTAGGAATGAATCACTTCACTACTACTACTAGCCGCTGGATCTCCCTCATACATCGCTTGTACATCCTGTTCTAATTTAGCATGTATAACGGGCATGGCCTCGAAAAAAGAATCAACAATTTGATTTGCCTCGCACTTCGTTCTACTCGTAGGCAATAAGAGTACGGCAAGAAGTTCTTTTTTGAGGCGATTTACTTCCGTTAAAAAATCTGATACGTCCGAATAATCTTTCGTTGCAAATTCAGGAAAAAAAACCTGTAGCAAGTCAATAAAAAAATTACCAATGTATTCTTGAGAAGGACAAATGGTGCATTCTTGATGTCGCTTAAATAACTGTTCTAAAAATAATTTTTCCATAGAAAGGCAAACATATAAAAACAGTTAACTCTATTCTAATAAATTTGGTTTCATTAATGATGAAAATTATACTCATACTTATTGAAAAAACGGAGATTAGTCGGTCAATATATAGCAGGTAGATATGGATTGTTAGCTACCCATAATGTTTGTAATTATAAACAATTGAGTATAAAATGTTTGTAATTACAAACATTAAGAAAGTAAGGTGACTCTTACTTAATGAATTATGAAGGCACAAAACAAAAAAGCCCCTCAAACAATTAATACTTAATGGGCTTATATTTCTCATCCGTGAGTCGGAAGGATTACTCATACCCGCATCCATGCCGCACTACCGTTCGTAAATTCCGCTACACTCCATTTCAAACCCTCTTGTCGGGT
>JAOULS010000242.1 GCA_029881895.1 Cyclobacteriaceae bacterium
AAATCATCATCCTCACCATGTATCCTCAACAGTCATTTACCGAAGAGATTATAAAAATTGGGATAGACGGGTGTCTGCTCAAGAACAATTCGGGACAAGAACTTGGTGCAGCCATCCACCGAGTGATGGCGGGCAAACAGTATTATGATCTTATTCACAATTTCAATTCATCGAAGGAAGAGGTAGTCCAACACAAATTAAGTAAAAGAGAGTTGGACATCATCCGACTATTGGCCGAGGGGCTTACAAGTCCCGAAATTGGTGAAAAACTATTTATCTCGGAACATACGGTACGTACGCACCGTAAAAACATATTACGGAAAATGGATTTTACCAACACATCTCAATTAGTACAATACGCTACTACCAATCAATTGATTTAGGTATTATAGCTTTCAGGAATGCAAAAGACCTTGCAGGTTTTACGAATTGAATGGCAACTGAACGCTAGGTAACTGAGCTTGCCGAAGTTGCCGAAGTTGCCGAAGTTGCCGAAGTTAGGTAACTGAATATTTCAAGGAGTACTTAAAAGCTCCAAGGGGTCTTTTCACTACAAGTGAAGACCGGAAAACTAGCATCGTTCTTTGCCACTACACCCCTTGGAGCTTAATAGAAAAGATTGCCACGAACTTACCTACGCAAATACCTGAGAAAGTCCTCGCAATAACATTTCATGAGGTGTTTTGGGTTGATAAGAGATAGGAAAAGACCTTGCAGGTTTTACAAACTGAATGGCTACATAATTACTTAAATATGAGTAATGTACAAACATAAACCTGTAAGGTCTAACATGGCTTCGAGTGCCTCAGTCTGCGTATTCTCCTTCTTCTCAGCATCACTCGACAGAATACTGGGTGATAAAAAGAATCTCATCGTCTCCTGCGGATGACACTGAGCGAATTGTAATATAATAAATGGCTACTGAGCACTAGGTAACTGAGCCTGCCGAAGTTGCCGAAATGGTATCCATCATAATTTTTCATATATTCACAATATGTGTCAATCTAAAACGATACTGTTTCTTGCCTTCTTTAGCATACTGCGAACAAGCGCAGTGAGTCAAATTAAATGTGAGCAGAAGATAGACAAAGAAGGCATTCAAGTATTCTTATGCGAATCGGAGGGTTCTCCCTTCAAAACGATACGTGTGCATTTTGAAGCAAAAACAACACTAAAACAATATGCTGCGGGAGTACTCGATGTACCCAATTACCCTAAATGGCAAACAAATACGATTAACCCTCGTATTCTTGACATCAAAAATAAAAAAGAGATGATTTACTACTGTGAAATACAAACCCCATGGCCAATCGATAACCGTGATTTAGTATTTCACCTAACGATGAATCAAGACACTACTACAAAAGTACTTACGGTAACATTAACGCAACTTCCCGAGTTTATCCCTGTAAAAAAGGACATTATTCGAATTCCCAAAGCGCAATCTACACTAACCGTAACCCCCATCGACAAATCTACTGTAAGTGTAAACTACATTATACATATCGATCCTGGAGGAGAAATCCCTGCTTTCATTGCCAATTTGTTTTCTACTCAAACCCCTTGGGCAACTTTTAAAAACTATAGAGACCTGCTCTCAAAAAATACTTTCACTGGTTCAGCGATAGACTTTATAACGAATTATTAAACTTATGTCTCCTCCGTGTTTATGGCAAACCATTTATGAGACACAAACGGTGGCATAAGAATATACATATACCCTTTTGTCAGGGTTTGCTCTTTCAATTTCTGGGGTTTCGGAAGGTCTACCTGCTGTAGGCAGGCTCAACCACCTGAATTTTAGTAAATATAATAAAAGGTTACTGAACTTGCCGAAGAACTGAGCACTCGGTAACTGAGCCTGCCGAAGTTGTCGAAGTATAATAGCAGGCAGATGTGCCAATCTATAAGTTTAGAAACTGCCACACCTGTCCAAACAAGCCATAAAGAAACCGTTCCTAAATGTCTTTCTAGATTATTGTAAGACATCAACCTCGATTACCAAATTATGCTCCAAGGGTGAAATTAAGTGGAATAACCATTCGTAATCGTACTGGTCTACCCCGTTGCTTGCCCACCTTCCATGGTGGTGATTTTTTCATTACTCGTATCGACTCTTCGTCACACCCCGCTCCTAGTCCTTTTAAAATTTTAATATCAGATAAAGTTCCATCTATTCCCACCACAAATTGCACATATACTTTGCCTTCGACACCCATTCTACGTGCTTGAGATGGATAGACCACATTTTTTTGCAAGAATTTAGCAAAAGCAGCATTTCCACCTTTAAACTCTGCCATTTCCTCCACTACCGTGAAAATTTCATCCGCTACCTCTTCCTCTGCTTCTTCAAATACGATTTCTTCAATTACTTCTTCTTCCGTAATTTCAATATCTAAATCTACTTCAATTTCTTCGATTACCTCCTCTTCGGGTACTTCAATAATCTCAGGTTGCTGAATTTTTGGCGGTGGTGGAGGGGGTTGCTGTGTCAAAGGAATATCTAACAACTCCTCTAAATTATTGTCCACCTGTCCTAATTGCACTAATTCTACCGCATCATAACTTTTCCATTCAAATGCAGTAATCGCTAATAAAAGGCTCACAATGAGCCCGACATTAAAAAATATACCGGAATTTCGAAACACATCCTTTTTTGGATTTTTTTTAGGTGTCATAATGTTATCGTTTTTTTTGAGTTTAAAATTGACCGTTGTTAAATAGTCATACGTAAAAAGAAGAATAAAGGATATATGTTTTAAATTGCAGCCATGAAATGTGCTACAGGCAAACGTTTATATTACACAAAAGATACTGCCCAAGAGGCACTAATCGAAGCTCGTATTCGGTTTGAGTACAATACTGCCATATCGGTCTATCAATGTGATGATTGCGGACAATGGCACCTGACCTCTCAAGGAGAAATGGATCCTACGCTAAAGGCACTTCTTGAAGACGGTACGATCAAAAAAGAAAAGCAAGCATTTCAATGGAACATGAAACTTAGGTAAGTTTGCACTATATATTACATTACTAACTGATGATACAGTGAAATAATTACATTTCGATTTTTAAATACAAAAAATAGTAAGGCATGAATACAATTAAAATCCTCTTTATCCTTGTAAGTAGTATTATGTTAACCTCTTGTGGTGATGTAACCGTAAGCACATCAGACAATTACGAACAAATAGAGCTTCCTGACCACTCATTGGTGTTTCTAAACCAGAATAGCACCCTTTCTTATGAGTCAGCTTTTAATCCTCGTCATATAACACTAACAGGCGAAGCTTTTTTCAGTGTAAAAAAAACAGACAATCCATTTGTTATTTTCACAGATTTAGGCGATATTACGGTATTAGGTACTGAGTTTAACGTAAATACATCCGAAGAAGCAATAGAAATAGAAGTTGAAGAAGGAAATGTAGAGCTTAAATCGCTTGGTCATTCACTTAAAAAAGAAATTAAAAAAGGTGAAAAGGCGATACTTAAATCGTCAAAGAAAATAATTGAAAAAGGAAAGGCCGAGTACAAACACAATGCTTGGATAAATAATTTAAAAGCCGAATTCAAGAAATTAGGAAAAGAATTAAAAAGTAGCGGGAAGAAGATTGGGAAAGAAGTTAAAAAAGGAGGAAAGGAAGTAGGGAAAGAATCGAAAAAACTAAAAAAGGAATTATTAAAAAAATTGAATGAGTAAAGCCTTAATCCATATTGTAGATGATGACCCTTTATATGGAAAGGCTATAAAGAAAATATTACAAGTAAATAAATATGATAATGTAGTGCTGTTTCAAAGCGGTGAAGCTTGCTTAGAGGCACTCGACAAAAAGCCAAAATTAATCATTCTCGATTTTAGCTTAGAAACATTAAATGGACTCGATGTACTTCGACTCATTAAAAAAGGCCATTCTAGCGCCAAAGTTGTTTTTTTAACTTCTATCGATGAAAACAAAGAACTGCGTGAACGTTGTGAAAAAGAGGGAGCGTTAGGTTTTTTTCATAAGGACGAAAAAGGCACCAAAATGCTCCTTACTTGGATTAAAAAAAATGTGCGATCAGGCTTTTTTTCATTTTTCAATTAATGCAACAACGTTGAAACTCATTTCTTGCAATGAATTAATACAATTCCTCGTTTTTGATTAGTGATTATTGTACTTTAGTGTTGCATACGTGAGGGTGCAACCAACTAAGAAATTATAATAATTTATGCCAAAATCATTAATCTACATTATCGAAGACGACCCTGCCCTAGGCACAGCACTTAAAAAAATTCTAGAAGTAAACGGATATGGGACGGTAGTAGTATTTACAGATGGAAAATTATGTTTCGAGCAGTTAAAAACCAATTCCCCTTCTTTAATCATTCTTGATTTTTCGTTAGAAACACTCAATGGTTTAGATGTATTAAAATTCATCAAAAAAGAGTACCCTAGAAATAAAGTAGTTATTTTCTCCTCACTTGCCAACGATATCGACTTAATGGAAAAGTGTAAAGAGGCGGGTGCTTTGGCTTATTTTAATAAAAATGAAGAAGGTAGAACCCAGCTCATCGACTGGATGAAGAACAAACTAAAAAGAGGATTCCTTTCGTTTTTAAAGTAATTTGATCTTTTCAACAAAATCTTACCTCATTTATTT
>JAOULS010000243.1 GCA_029881895.1 Cyclobacteriaceae bacterium
ATGCGTTCATTGGAGTTAGATACCATGAATGTTGGTGATACGTTGAATATAAATGGTTTTTTTGAAGACTCTTTTTATGAAATGGATATTATATTTGGTGGAAAAGATAGAGTGAAAACGAAAGCAGGAAATTTTAATGCAATAAAATTAATACCCATAGTGCCTGATAATAAAATATTTAATGGAGAAAATTCAATTACGGCATGGTTTTCTGATGATAAAAACAGAATTCCATTAAAAATTGAAGCAGATATGTTTATTGGAAATGCGGGTGTTGAAATTATTAGTTTTAAGGGACTTCGTAATCCAGTAAATGCGTATATAGATCAAGCTAAAATAGATAGGAATTAGCGTTTATTTTTCGTTTTTGTTATATATTGATTAGGAATTACTTACTTTAACGATTCAAAGTATTTCGAATGAAAATAGTCCTGTCCTTCTTTCTTTCCGTTTTGTTTTACACTCAGTTATTGGGTCAAGAAACCATCTCATTTAATAGCTCAGATGGTTTAGAAATCACAGTTGATTTGTATATGCCTCATGAAAAAAGTGCGCCATTTATTGTTCTTTTTCATCAAGCGAATTGGAGTAGAGGTGAATATATTGAGATAGCTCCAAAATTAAATGCAATGGGCTATAATTGTATGGCAGTAGATCAACGCTCTGGAGGAAGTGCAAATGAAATTCGTAATATGACGAAAGCTGGAGCTTCTAGAGCAATGAAGGGAACAAGTTATGTAGATGCATTACCTGATGTTATCGCTGCTATTGAGTATGCTAAAAATAATTTAACCGAAGGAAAATTGATGATATGGGGAAGTTCATATTCATCCTCTTTGGTGTTGAAAGTCGCAGGAGATTCACCTGATTTAGTAGATGCTGTATTAGCATTTTCTCCAGGAGAGTATTTTTCGAATTTGGGAAAGCCTAAGGATTGGATTACTACAAGTGCAAAACAAATCAGTATACCTGTATTTATCACTTCTTCTAGAAACGAAAAAATGAACTGGTGGAAAATATACGAGTCAATTCCTTCCGTAAATAAACACTATTTTTTACCTACTACTTCTGGAAATCATGGGGCACGAGCACTATGGGAGAAATTCTCAGACTCTAAAGATTACTGGACAGCAATTGATGAGTTTTTAGATTCAATTTAAAAAATCACACCAGTGCCATTTTCTGGAGACATGATTATTTTTCCGTCTACTAAACTTGGTCCTTTCGCAATGTCTTCTTTCAGTAAGGTGAACCCATCCATATCTACATAGTCAATTTCGGGTAGTAATTGTGATATTGCAGAAATACCCACCGAAGATTCCGTCATACATCCTACCATTATTTTTATGTTTAGCTTTCTGGCTTGTTTTATCATTCTTCGAGCTGGAGTTAGCCCTCCGCATTTCATGAGTTTGATATTAATACCATGAAAATGATGATGACATTTTTCAACGTAATCTTCGGTGACACAACTTTCGTCTGCAAATAATGGTAATTCACTTTTTTGATAAACTTCCTTCATGCCCTCCCAGTTGTCTGCTTGTAGCGGCTGTTCAATAAATTCGACATTGTATTTTTTTAGTGCTTTAGCATTAGCAATGGTCTCGTCTACTCCCCAAGCACAGTTAGCATCAACTCTAAATATAGCATCAGTATGTTTTCTAAGTGCTTTTATAATCGCTAAATCTTCTCTCGTCCCTAATTTTATTTTGTAAACAGGCCAAGGGAATTCTTTCATTTTTTTAACCATTTTCTCGATGCTGTCTATGCCGATGGTATAGTTGGTGGTCGGAATACTATCAGGAATTATGGCTAATGTTTTGTTCCATATTTTATATAGTGGTTGGTGGTTAGATTTTCCATAAATATCATGTACAGCACAATCAATAGCACTTTGAGCAAATGAATTTTTTGATAGATAAGGAGTAAGTTTTTCCCAAAATGCTTCAGGATTTTCTCCAGTATAGCTTTCAATTTTTGTTCTATTCGCTTCAATTACATCAATCATTTCGTCTATAGCGTTACCATAGTAATTGCTTGCAGTAGCCTCGCCATATCCACTTTGGATACCATCGTTTAGTTCTACGATTAGTGTTTTCTGTATATCACGTACATCATGTGCTATTTTAAAAGTATGCTTTAGCCGGAGATCGTATTGATGCAATGTAATTTTCATATAATAAGTGGATAATAAATACTAGAAGTTAATTAACGATTGGTTATTGTTTTGATTTTTCGGATCGTATAAAATTAGTCTGTGCAATAATAAATAAGTCTGAATGGGATAAAAAGTAGTTAAGTAAAAACCCTTTTTTTTATTTTTTGCTATTTGAGAAAATCATACTACTTTTTTGTTGTAATTTGAAGAGTCATTAATAAAATATTTTATTTTCATCACAAAAATTTAACCGTTTTATGCAATTATTTGAAAAACCTTATTAATTTCAATAAACTATGATTGGACAAAGATTCACAGAGTACATACCAGAAAAAGCTATTCAAAAGGGTGATTTTGATAATCTACTCAAAATATTTTTAGAACTAGTAACCATTACGGGTGGAGAAGTGAATGAAGCTTTATCATGGCTTACTAATATTGATAAAAAATACGAGATTACGAATAGTGAATATGGTATAGGTGACTTTATCGAAGAACTAAGAGCGAAGGGATACTTGGAGGAGGATAATACGTCTGGAAAAATGAAGGTGACTTCAAAAGGGGAGCAACAAATTCGAAAAAATGCCCTAGAAGAGATTTTTGGAAAGCTTAAAAAATCAGGAAAAGGACAGCATAACACTAATTTTAAAGGGCAAGGAGATGAGCAAGGAACCGATCGTAGGCAATTTGAATTTGGCGACCGTATCGATCAAATCTCAGTTACCGACTCCATACGTAATGCGCAGATAAATCATGGGTTGGGTGATTTTAAATTGGTAGAGGATGATTTGGAAATTGTAGAAACCGAGCATAAAACGCAAACATCAACGGTATTAATGATTGATATCAGCCATTCGATGATATTATATGGAGAAGACCGAATAACCCCTGCAAAAAAAGTTGGCATGGCACTAGCGGAACTTATTAGTAAAAAATACAAAAAGGACACCTTAGATATTATTGTTTTTGGAAATGATGCTTGGCAAATTACAGTAAAGGATTTACCTTTTTTGCAGGTAGGCCCTTTCCATACCAACACCATCGCAGGGATGGAACTTGCGATGGATTTATTGCGTAGAAGAAAAAACAAAAACAAGCAAATTTTTATGATTACTGACGGTAAACCTACATGTATGAAAGTAGGGATTAAGTATTATAAAAACAGTTTTGGGCTTGATCCTAAAATTTTAAACAAAACATTGAATTTGGCCTCTCAATGTAGAAAATTAAATATTCCCATTACCACGTTTATGATTGCTTCAGACCCCTATTTAAAAGAGTTTGTGAAGGATTTCACAGAAGCTAATAATGGAAACGCCTATTATAGCAGTTTGCAAGGATTGGGTCACTTAGTATTTGAAGATTATAAAAATAATAGAAGAAAGAAATATTGATAATATGAATTACAAACAAATTCCTTCTGCTACGCTTTTGCAGATAAACACATTAGGTAAATTAAAAGCTGCAGGTTACCAATCAATAGGAATTAAAGAGGAGTTAAGGGCAAACTTAATAGACCGATTAGAAAAAGGAGAAAAGGTATTTGAAGGAATTCATGGTTATGAGGATACCGTTATTCCAGATGTAGAGCGGGCTATACTTTCTAGGCATAATATTAATTTTTTAGGATTAAGAGGTCAAGCCAAAACAAAAATTGCTCGTATGATGGTGAATTTACTCGATGAGTATATACCAGTAGTAAAAGGAGCTCCATTGAATGATGACCCTTTTCAACCTATCTCTAGGTTTGCGATAGATGAAATTAACCAACATGGAGATGAAACCCCGGTAGGGTGGATGAAACGAGATGAACGATATACGGAGAAATTAGCAACTCCAGATGTTTCCATAGCCGATTTAATAGGTGATGTTGATCCTATTAAAGCAGCTAGTTTAAAACTTCCATATTCCGATGAAAGAGTTATTCATTATGGTTTAATACCTCGATCGCATAGAAGTATTTTTGTTATTAATGAATTACCCGATTTACAAGCGCGTATTCAAGTCGCCCTTTTTAATATTTTGCAAGAGGGAGATATTCAAATTCGCGGATTTAAACTTCGTTTACCACTCGATATTCAGTTTGTATTTACCGCTAACCCCGAAGATTATACCAACAGGGGAAGTATCGTTACTCCTTTAAAGGATAGGATTGACAGTCAGATTATAACGCACTACCCGAAATCAATAGATATTGGAAAGAAAATAACGGAACAAGAGGCAAACATTAAAGAAGAACAACATGCCAAGGTAAATCAATTTAATTTAGCGAAAGACCTCGTTGAACAAATCGCTTTTGAAGCGAGAGATAGTGAATATGTAGACCCTAAAAGTGGGGTATCGGCACGTTTAACCATTGCTGCGTATGAAAATTTAGTTAGTGCTGCCGAGCGAAGGTGCTTAATAAATAGTGAAAAGATCACCCAAATACGTATTGGCGATTTTATAGGAGCAATACCAGCGATT
>JAOULS010000244.1 GCA_029881895.1 Cyclobacteriaceae bacterium
TTTTTTACGCCTGGAAGAATAGGAGCATCGTCTCTAGTAGAGGTAACGTCTGAAGTCATGTTCACGGTTACTTTAATAGTAGCATCAACTAAAGTGTGAATAGCCTCTTCACAACTTTTCCGTATAAGTTCTTTTAATGGACACGCAGGCGTTGTGAGTATTACAGTGAAACTAGTGGAGTTTTCTGTTGTTTCTATGTTGCTAATCATTTCCAAGGTTACCAAATCTTTCTTTAAATCGGGTTCCTCGACAGTAGCGAGTGCTTTAAGTATATCGTCTTTTGTAAATGTCATTTTTTGCAATAATTAGGTACGTAAACAAAAGTAGTGAAATAACCTTCATGGTATAAAGTATTTTTAAAAAATAAACTTGTAGAAAAATAAAAATCTATGATTAACATGACATTAGGAGTGGATTGTTTTTTATAATAAGCTATCTTTGAAATTAAAATTTATTTGTATTGATAGATGATAAAACCATAGAGGAAGTAAAACAACGTGCTGATATCGTTGAGGTAATCAGTGATTTTGTTCAACTTAAAAAAGCAGGCTCAAATTATAAAGCCATAAGCCCTTTTGTTGATGAAAAAACGCCCTCCTTTTTCGTTTCCCCATCAAAAGAAATATATAAATGCTTTAGCTCTGGAAAAGGAGGTGATGCAATTTCTTTTGTGATGGAATTTGATGGCCTAAGTTATTTGGAGGCGATAAAGTATTTGGCCGAAAAATATGGAATAGATATACAAGAACAAGAACAAACCCCAGAGCAAATCCTAGTTCAAAATGAGAGGGAGAGTATTTTTATTGCGCTTAATTTCGCTAAGGAATTTTATCATGACCTACTTCAAAACAATACCGAAGGACAATCAATTGGGTTAAGTTATTTTAAAGAAAGAGGGTATGACCTAAAAACGATTGAAAAGTTTGGTTTAGGGTATAGCCTAGAAGAATGGGATAGTTTTATGAGCTCAGCCTTAAAGAAAGGGTTTAGTGAAGACATTTTAGATAAAGCAGGCCTAATTGTAAAAAAAGAAGAAGGAAAAGTATATGACCGATTTCGAGGAAGGGTAATTTTCCCGATACATAATCTTACTGGGAAAGCGATTGGGTTTGGGGCACGTACTCTTCGTAAAGACAAGAAAGTTCCTAAATATGTGAATTCACCCGAATCGCAGGTGTATCATAAAAGTGATGTGCTTTATGGGATGCATTTGGCAAAACGCTTTATGCGTGACCAAGATAATTGCTTTTTGGTTGAAGGGTATACCGATGTAATTTCAATGCACCTATCGGGGATAGAAAATGTGGTGGCTTCGTCAGGTACTTCACTTACCGACAACCAGATTAAATTAATACATCGGTATACGAAGAACATTACGGTGCTTTTCGATGGAGATGCTGCGGGGCTAAAGGCATCCCTCCGTGGGATAGATATGATTTTGGAAACAGATATGAACGTGCGTGTGGTGGTGTTTCCAGAGGGAGAAGATCCTGATAGTTACTCTAAAAAATTAGGAAGTACTGATTTTTCAGACTTCCTGAAAAATAATGCGGTTGATTTTATACGTTTCAAAGCGGAGTTACTTTCTAATGAAGCGAGCAACGATCCGATAAAAAAAGCCGAAACGATAAAAGATATCGTTCATAGTATTTCTATAATTCCTGATTCGGTTAAGCGATCAGTATATATAAAAGAAACCTCTGATTTGTTAGGAATAGAGGAGTCTGTTTTGTTATCGGAACAGAATAAAATTCTTATTCAAAAGAGAAAAGAAAAGTCGAAAAAAGCTGAAAGAGAAACACAAGATCAGTTATTACAGCTCAATGAATCAGGAGTAAAAACGATAGAAGAATCAAGTATTTCGGGTGAGGAAATCATAGCTTTACAGGAGAAAGAAACGATTAGGATACTATATACCTATGGAGCCGATGAATTTGAAGAGGATGATCATATCTATGATTTTATATTGTCGGAATTAGAAGAAATTGATTTCAAAACACAAGTGTATAAGGAGATGTTACAATTATTTAAGGATCACCTTGATAAGGGTAATGTGATTAATGCAGAGTACCTAGTCCATAATGCTCCTCATCATATTAAGAATGAAGCCGTAGATATGATTTCTGAAAAATACCTCTTGAGCAAAGAGTGGGAAGATAAATTTGAAATTATAGTGCCTGACGAAAAAGCGAATTTAGGAAAAATGGTTGAGGGAAATATTCTTCGTCTTAAATTTAGGTTGGTACAGCAGATGATAGATGAAAAAATGGATGACATAAAACGTAGTAATGAGAATACTTCTCATAGTGAGGTGGAAGCCTCCTTGAAACAATTTAATGTATTAAAACAAGCTGAAATTCAAATAGCGAAGCAGCTAGGGATCGTAATTTCGAAATAATGGAACATATTGGTGGAAAAGGCTGTTGTATTTGAGTTGAGTTATTGAGAAAGATAATTTTATCTGTACTTTTGTAGAATAAACAAGAAGAAATGAGCGAAAAAAACAAACTGGATAGTATTGAAGAGGCGATAGAGGCGATTAGAAATGGAGAAGTGATCATTGTTGTGGATGATGAAGACAGAGAAAACGAAGGTGATTTTGTTTGTGCTGCTGAAAAAGTGACTCCTGAGATTATTAATTTTATGGCCACTCATGGTAGAGGGCTTATTTGCGCTCCTTTGATTGAAGAGCGTTGCGATGAACTGGGTCTTGAGCTTATGGTAGGTAAAAATACCGCAGCTTATGAAACTCCTTTTACCGTTTCGGTAGATTTAATTGGAGATGGCTGTACCACTGGAATTTCAGCAAGCGATCGCGCAAAAACAATACGTGCATTGGTAGATCCAGACATAGATCCAGAAAAGCTAGGTAAGCCGGGTCATATCTTTCCGTTAAAAGCAAAAAAAGGAGGAGTACTACGTAGGACAGGGCATACAGAGGCGTCTATTGATTTGTCGCGTTTGGCTGGATTACAGCCTGCAGGTGTACTAGTAGAAATAATGAACGAGGATGGAACCATGGCTCGTCTTCCAAATTTATTTAAAGTAGCAGAAAAATTTAATCTAAAGTTGGTGAGTATTGAGGACTTAATTGCTTATCGATTAGAGAAAGAGAGTTTGATAGAAAAACAAATCAGGGTAGATATGCCTACCGAGTATGGGGACTTTAAGTTGTCGGCTTATAAACAAAAAAATACAAATGAAACACACCTTGCCCTTACCAAAGGAGACTGGAGTATTGATGAGCCAGTGTTAGTGCGTGTTCATTCCTCTTGTGTAACAGGGGATATTTTTGGGTCATGCCGTTGCGACTGTGGAGGTCAATTACATGCCGCTATGGACATGGTGGAGAAAGAGGGAAGAGGTGTGGTGCTTTATATGAATCAAGAAGGAAGAGGAATAGGACTTTTAAATAAGTTGAAAGCATATAAACTACAGGAAGAAGGATTAGATACCGTAGAAGCGAATGTAGAATTAGGCTTTAAAATGGACGAGCGTGACTATGGTGTTGGAGCACAAATATTGAGGGACTTAGGGGTTCATAAAATTAAACTGATTTCTAATAATCCAAAGAAAAGAGCAGGCCTTATTGGCTATGGCTTGGAGATTGTTGATAATGTAGCCATTGAAATAGACCCTAATCCACACAATGAAAAATATTTAAAGACCAAACGTGATAAAATGGGACACGATATTTTGAAATAAATAGATGCGTGGTGTAGCTTTTATATTTTTATGTTTTTTAACACAATCCTCATTTGCACAATTTCCATCAGAATCATGGCATGAAGGTAAGGTAGTATTACTTAGTGGTGATACGCTCATAGGAGCAGTAAAATATAACCTTGATAGAGATATCATACAGTTAAACGACACCAAAACAATAGAGGCATATACTGCTAGGAAAGTGCTATTCTTTACTATTTTTGACAAAACGGTAAGTAGGCATCGGCAGTTTTATGCAATTCCCTACAACGTTACAATCGAATATAAGACACCTATTTTTTTCGAGGTGCTGTATGAGGGTAAACTCACCTTTTTAGGACGTGAGTATATTACAATACAAACCACAAGTTATGGCCCTGCATTAGGTAGTGGATCGTATTCAAGGCGTGTGCTTTCTTTTAGGTATTATTTTCTTGATGCAAATGGAAAAATAACCCTCTACAGTACTAACAAAAAAGAGTTATTAAATTATATGAGTAAATATCGGAATGATGTTAATGCGTATATGAAAAAGAATAGATTGCACTATGATGATAAAGAAGATTTAATTTATATCGTTCAGTATTATAACACTTTAATAAACCCTAAAAATTAGACCCATGTCAAAAAAGCCGCTTATACTTATTTCTAATGACGATGGGATAACAGCACCTGGTATTCGCACGTTAGTGAAAGTGATGAAAGAATTGGGCGAAGTAGTTGTGGTAGCTCCCAATAGTCCGCAATCAGGAATGGGGCATGCAATTACCGTAGGAGATACACTGCGCTTAGAAGAGGTGGATATATTTGACGAGGTAAAGGCATACGAATGTTCAGGTACGCCAGCCGATTGTGTAAAAATGGCGAAACATTTTGTTTTAAAAGACCGTCAACCTGATTTGATTGTAA
>JAOULS010000246.1 GCA_029881895.1 Cyclobacteriaceae bacterium
GAAATCTTGTATAAAAAATGGTTTTAATTGTTTGTATAAGTTTTAAATATACTTTTTAATCGTAATATAATGAGGGTATTATTAATTATTTTTTTGATACATCAACATTTTCTTAACCAATATAGTGTATAACTTTATGCTTATGAATAAGTTTTTGGAGTAATCGTAAGTATAGATTAATGCAATTTTGATTGCGAAAATCAAAAAAAGTAAAATCCAGGGCAAACGCATTTAAACATTTTTAGCTTTCTGAAAATACAACCAGTCTCCTTTTGAAAGGGGTGGAGGGGAATGTTAGTGAAAAACCATTTTCAGAAAGCTAAAAATAGTACTATTATCAATCCTTTAATTTTAAAATGCAATTGCCACTGACAGTGAAATGAAAAGTTATTTATTTTGTTTCATTTCATTTTCGAGATGCTTCACTAATTTTTCACACGTTTCGTTGAGAGCGTTCGAAAACACTTCATCTCCAGTCGCATTTAGCGAGCTTTGTGCTAAACCACCAATACAATCGATGTAAAATCTTTTCATTTCGTCTACAGGCATATCTTTGGTCCATAAATCGATGCGCATCGTGTTTTTTTGTACATGATCCCATAGTGATATACTCATGGATTTTGTCTCTGTCGTTTCTCCATTAGGTGTATCACTAGCACTCCAAGTGATTTTTTCAGGGATATTTTTGTCATCTAATTCTACGGTAAAATTAATATGCGATTTTTTCATGAATAGTAGTAGCTGTTTATGATTAGTAATGGAATCTTTAAAAAAAACTTAAATATAAGGGGCATATTTTAAATAGCCTAAAAAATGAATAGAATCGAGCATTGCCATTCTCTCTTTTTTGTTTTTGAAAATCTTTGGTCTAGTAAAGATGTTTCATAGGGTCGAAGGTATGCTAAAATAGGACAATTGCATATTAAATTCAAATCCCTGAAAATACTCCTCCAAAGGGTTGTTTGAAATAATAGAAATAGTTTGTTTAAAAGTTCCTTCCTAAATTTAGAACAACCTTTGGAGGGTTCTCTTTAATGTGAAATTGTCCTTCCTAAATCGTTTGTTCTGAGCAGACTCTATACTTAGCAAATACTATCGTTTTTTTGATAATGAAAGGTTAGATGGTTCGTTTGTGTTTTGTAACTAATGTTCTGTACTTTCTTATTCCAATATGTAATGAAGTCGTTCGTTGAAAATGTGCATAACAAAAATAAATGGTGGATAACTAAACTTTTTTTCCACAAAACGATGTTAGTTATATAATAAAAAGGTGAACGAAAGATTGACGAACGAATCGAAAAACACGTTGATTTACTTGAAAGCACATATTAAGTAGTAGCACTTATTTTTAGTGTTTTCACGGAATAATTCACAGGGGTAGGAGGCTGCTATTTTTATTTTTATTTTTGATTGCTATAAAATTAATATCGAACAATTATACTGAACAACTTATAATGAATCAAGGGCAAATATCATCAAAAGCTGGCTTAAAAACATCTAAAATATTAGGGAGAGAATCAAGTGATTTGGGGAAATTACCGCCTCAGGCAGTTGATTTAGAAAAGGCAGTATTAGGTGCATTGATGCTAGAGAAGGATGCCCTTACCACAGTAGTGGATATCTTAAAACCCGAAAGTTTTTATAAAGATCAGCATCAGGAAATTTACAGTGCTATCCAAGAGCTATTTAAAAATTCAGAGCCTATTGATATGCTTACCGTAACCAATCAGTTACGTAAAGATGCAAAACTCGAATTTGTTGGTGGGCCTTACTACATTACAGAACTTACTCGTGGGGTAAACTCTTCTGCTAATATTGAATTTCATGCTCGTATTGTTTCAGAAATGTCCATTAAACGAGAGCTTATTCGTATAGCTTCTGAAATACAGAAAGATGCCTATGAAGATACTACGGATGTATTTCATCTCTTAGACAAAACTGAGTCTTCGCTTTTTGAAGTGTCAGAATCTAACATTAGGAAGAATTACGACAATATGAGTAATTTGATGAACAAAGCAATGAAGGAGCTTCAAGAGCGGAAGAATCATAAAGATGGCTTGACAGGAGTGCCTACAGGCTTTACCGCATTAGATCGTGTGACCTCTGGATGGCAGAAATCTGATTTAGTGATCATTGCCGCACGACCAGGGATGGGGAAAACGGCATTTGTTGTTTCTGCTATGCGGAATGCTTCTGTCGATTTCGAAAAAGCTACTGCAATCTTTTCATTGGAAATGTCATCCGTTCAGCTCGTGAATCGTTTGATTTCTGCGGAAGCGGAATTAGAAAGTGAAAAAATAAAAAAAGGAAACCTTGCAGAACATGAATGGGAACAGTTAGTACATAAAACTGCTAAATTAACAAAAGCCCCTATTTTTATAGATGATACTCCTGCCTTAACCATTTTGGAATTAAGAGCAAAGTGTAGAAGGCTAAAAGCTCAGCATGATATTCAACTGATCATTATCGACTACTTGCAGTTGATGTCGGGTGATAGTAGCAAAGGGGCTGGGAATAGGGAACAAGAAATTGCTTCTATCTCCCGAGCGTTGAAAGGTATTGCTAAAGAGTTGGAAGTGCCTGTACTTGCGCTTTCTCAGCTAAGTAGAGCAGTAGAAACACGTGGTGGAGATAAGCGACCTCAACTGTCAGATTTAAGGGAATCGGGATCTATTGAGCAAGATGCCGATATGGTGATGTTTTTGTACCGACCAGAGTACTATGGGATTACTGAGGACGAAAATGGTATGCCTACTACGGGTGTGGGGGAGGTAATAATAGCCAAACACAGGAATGGCTCATTAGAAAATGTAGGGCTTAAATTTATTGGTAAATACACGAAGTTTACGGATTTGGATGCAATGGATTTTTCAGGTGGTTTTGGTGATGCTTCGGGAGTCGCTAGTTTTGACAGTGGTGCAGGAACCATTACAATGGGAAGTAAGCTTAATCAAGATAATAATTCTCTGAATACTAAGTTTGGTCTTAATGACCCTGATGAAGGTGTTCCTTTTTAAATGGTTATGATATAAAAACATGAGACAGATCGTAATGAATACTTTTTTTGATAGTTGATATCTTATTTCATGAATCACTAAACAAACTGCTCCTGTAATTGAGTCACTTCTCAAACACTTTCCTATATAAGTATCCCATTAGCTCACGCAACATAAAAAACTATTTTGAAGTACAATAGAAAAGAAGAGCTCAATGCGTATTGCCTTTTATTTCCTAAATTTATAGTCATCTTAATTGTGCGATATTAAACGAATGAAGAATTTATGAAAGCATTACAACTTGTTGAATCGGGAAAATTAGCTATTGTAGAAGTAGATCGGCCAGTAATAAAAGAAGGGCAAGTGCTTTTGAAAATGAAAGCAGCAGCATTGAACCGTAGAGATCAATGGATAAGAGAAGGGAAGTATCCAAATATTCAACTCCACACCACGTTGGGTTCAGATGGGTGTGGAGAGGTGATAGAAGTCAGTAATGATGATGATCGTCATTGGGTAGGTAAGGAGGTAGTGGTAAATCCAAATGTGAACTGGGGAGATAATCCAAATGTGCAAGCAGTAGATTATAGTGTTTTGGGCATGCCTGTTGATGGTACTTTTGCTGAATATTTGGCCGTTGATGTTGATAGATTGGTAGAACGGCCCGTACACTTAGATGAGACTCAGTCGGCTGCCTTACCGTTGGGTGGCCTTACGGCCTACAGAGCGATAATGAAACATGGTCAATTATCCTCAAGTAATAATGTGCTTATCTCAGGTTTTGGTGGAGGGGTGGCTCAGTTTGCTTTTCAGTTTGGAATAGCTGTTGGTGCTAAAATGTATGTCACCTCTGGGAACGAAAGTAAAATCCGCAAGGCCATTGAACTTGGTGCTATTTATGGGTTTGATTATAACGTGGAAAATTGGGAGAAAGAAGCTGGAAATATTATGGAAGGGTTTGATGTTGTAATTGATAGTGCAGGGGGAGATGCGATCAACACTTTTATAAAAATAATGCGACCTGGAGGACGGATTGTTTTTTATGGTGCGACCCATGGGCTCCCTTCGAAGATAGATTTGTATCGGATGTTTTGGAATCAAATTACACTACAAGGCTCTACCATGGGAAATGATGAGGAGTTTGTTGAAATGATAGATTTTGTTTCTCAACATAAGTTAATTCCTTTAATAGATTCCGTTCGTCCGTTCTCTGATATAGTTAGTGCGTTTGACCAAATGAAAGAGGGGCAACGTCTCGGAAAATTGGTAATTAAATTTTATTAAATAGTAACTTTAAATATACATTGTTAAAATACTGAATAATAATTAATTATAATTAAATTACTAAAAATATTAGTAAGCTTTATTATTAAGAATACTTAATAATAAATTTCACCTTATTAAAATATTTTTTACTACTTAGGTGAGAGAATCGGTAGGTGGATTAAGCCTTTAAGTATGATATTCATAAAACAATGTTATGCGATGAGTAGTGTAAAACGCTTATAATTATTAGGTATGTGAATAAGATAAATGTTATATTTATCACATCGTTTTTAGATGATGCAATGCGACTGAGTCAGCAACTCATTACTCAGGTGGGTACTT
>JAOULS010000245.1 GCA_029881895.1 Cyclobacteriaceae bacterium
GTTACCCTAAAGATATAAATAGTAAAAAATAACTAGTACACCTAAACTATGGGTTCGCCTTAGCAACCAACATTTCCACCGTCTTTATTGGTAAAGGGATCGCATCGAGTTGTTTTTTCATTTGAGCCACCACCTGAGTATAATCTTCAAAATTCACCTCTTGTATAGGCTCGGAAGGAGGGAGTTGTACTTTTAGTGCATCAATCTGTACCCCATTTTTCCAAAAGCGATAACATAGGTGGTTGCCCGTGGCTAATCCTGTTCTTCCTACGTACCCTATTGTTTGCCCTTGGCGCACTCTTGTCCCTGGTCGCACCCCAGAGGCAATTTTAGACATGTGGAGGTATTGGGTTGTAAACGTGGCATTATGCTTTAACTTCACATAATTACCATTGTATTTTCCATACCTCGCTTCTAGTATTATTCCATCTCCAACAGCCCGAATGGGTGTTCCGCTAGGGGCTGAAAAATCAGTCCCTCTATGTGCCTTATATCGTTTTTGTACAGGGTGATATCTTCTGCCTGAATACCTTGAGCTGATACGAGTAAAATCTAATGGGTATTTTAATAATGCTTTTCTAAGGCTATTCCCTTCTTCATCAAAATAGTCTACACCACTTCCTTGGTTATAGTAATAAGCATAATAGTCATGTCCGAAATGCTGAAAATACACACCTTTAATTTGTCCTATTCCAATGGTTTCTCCTTCTACCTGTTTTTCTTCATAAACAATTTTAAATTGATCCCCTTTTTGTAATCTGAAAAAATCAATTTGCCAAGCAAACACATCAACAAAATCATTGGTAAGTTGTGGACTTGCGCCTAGTTCATCCATGGTAACTGCCAAAGACATTTCAATAGTACCTGCTAGTTCACGTTCTATTGTGATTACTTCCTTCTCAACTTTCTCTACTGTAACAGAGTCATCCAAGTTAAAAATCACATATTCCGTAGCGTTGGGTTCATACACCATGGCCTTGGCCGTCTGTAAAGAGTCTGGGTAGCAGATTAGGGTGTATTTACGATTGGGCACTACTTTCCTCACATCAAATACCGATTTAGAGGTATTGGCTAATAGATGGATTTTCTGAAAAGAAATATTATAGGCATTAAGAATTTCGGAGATATTTTGATTGCGTTTGATTTTATCCTCAATCACCACCATCGAATCCACGACTATGCCATAGAGTATTGTTGGCACATGTTTTTTTACGGAGATAGAATCCGTTTTCAACTCACTAATTGGCGTATTCCTACTGCTTCCAGTCAATAACGGACTGAAGTTTCGTAAAGAAAGATAAGAAAGCGAAGCGATAGTAATCACTCCTAAAACGCCCCAATGTATCTTTTTCATAGTACAAAGATCAAAAAATTGCAGGACTAAAGTTTAAAAAATCACTACAATTATACTAAATATATTACATATAGGCTTAAAAACGAACTTTATTTGATCAACTTTCACTCCATGAATGTTGTATTTTTTAAATATGCAGATCCTTTTGGCAAGAAGATCTCCTTACAAAGTCAATTCATTTTTCTTTTAGCCTCCTCCAAAAATGCAACAAAAGTAGATACATTCAAGTCATAGGCTTTAGGTTGCATCAGTAAATTTTCATTCGGATCGAGAATGATGTAGTAAGGCTGTGCGTTATTATGAAAACGAGTAATCTGAAAATCAGCATTTTGCTTTCCTATCGTTTTCTTTATTTTTCCATCATACTCCGAGGTATACCATTCTTCTTCGGGTAGAGTTGTCTTATCGTCCACATAAAGTGCCAACATCACAAAATCATTTTTCAGGCGATGAAGTACTTCTGGGTCCGACCATACCCTCTCTTCCATTTTACGACAATTTACGCATCCATGCCCCGTAAAATCAATAAATATGGGCTTATTTTGCTGTTTAGCACAAGCTACCGCTTGTTGATAGTCGAAATATCCTTTTAGTCCATGTGGGTAATGTAAAATATTGGCATACTTTGGAAGATCACATAATGCCGATTCCGAAGAATTTCCACTATTTTCTTCTATTAGGGCAGGAACATCAAAATCGTGTGTGGATTGAGGAGGTAAGTAGCCAGCAAGCATTTTGAGTGGTGCACCAAACATACCCGGGATAAGGTATACTACAAATGTAAAAATAAGCGTAGCCACGAGTAAACGAAAAACGCCTGTTTTTTCAAGTTTATCATCATGAGGTAATACGATTTTACCTAATAAATAAAAGCCCATCATCGTGAAAATCACAATCCAAAACGCGAGGTAGATTTCCCTATCGAGCAGCCCCCAATGATAGGCCTGATCGGCAACACTCAAGAATTTAAGTCCAAGAGCTAGTTCTAAAAATCCTAACATTACTTTCACCGAATTTAACCAACCACCAGATTTAGGAAGGCTTTTCAACCAATTAGGAAAAATAGCAAAAAGAGTAAAGGGTAGCGCAAATGCCAACGAGAAAGATAACATTCCTAAAATAGGTTTGATGATTTCACCTCCTGCCGAAAGCACTAGCACACTCCCTACGATAGGAACAGTACAAGAAAAAGACACCAATGCGAGCGTAAAGGCCATAAAAAAGACACCAACTAACCCTCCTCTATCGGCTTGTTTGTCTACCTTGTTAACAAAAGCACTCGGAAGGGTAATTTCAAACAACCCTAAAAAAGACAGCGCAAACACGATGAATATGATAAATATAAACACATTCGGCAACCAATGTGTTGCCATGGCATTTAGTCCATCAGCACCTAATATAAAGGCGAAAAATGTTCCAAGTAGGGTGTAAATTAAGATAATAGAAACGCCAAAAGTAATTCCTTTTTTCACACCATTTCCTTTATTGCTCTCATTGTCCTTCATAAAAAAGGTAACGGTCATCGGTATCATAGGGAAAACGCAAGGCGTAATTAAAGCCGCTAGTCCTGTTAAAAATGCAAGAACCATAAAGCCCCAAAGCGAAGACTCTTCTTCTGTGGTTTCTATTTCGTATACTTTAACATCTTCAGTAAGGCTGTTTTCAATAGGTGCTTCTGTATCTTGGGTGTCTGCTATTTCTAAATCAGTAGAATCAATAACTTCATAAACAACGGGTTCTTTTACAGGTGTTTTTTCTTTTTGAACGGAGGTGTTGGTTGAGGATGTTTTAGCTGCTTTGACATTAATAAAAGGAGAGAAATCAAATTCATCATCGAAAGCAATACACATGCCATTTATATCGGTACACACTTGATATTCATACGTTCCTGTTATATTTAAATCTGTAGAGCGTATTTTTATACGTTGTATGAATTGTGCACTTTCTCTAAAGTAAGTGTAATCGCACTCAAACGTTTCATCAAATTTCTTTTTCGCACCAATAGGTTTAAGTTCCCCCACCAATTGGTAAGAGGGGTCTTGATTAAATGTAAACGTAGTAACTGTTGGCCCACAGTCAGGATCGAAATCAGTAGAATATAGGTACCAATCGTTATCAATTTCTGCATTAAATATTAAATCAACTTCATCACCTTCTTCGATAGTACGTACACTCACATCATAACTCCAAAGTGCAGGTTGTAATATTTGCGAATAGGCAGGTAGAAAGAGGCTACATAATGCAATTAGTAAAACTATTTTTTTCATCATTAACAATTGATTTGAATCATTCTGAAGTTATCTACGCTATATTAAAGATTATAGTTCAAAAAAATGTATAAGTTTTAAAAAACATGTCCCATTGACAACAGAGGGTCTGATTGTTTTAATCATTAAATGCGAGTTGAAAGCAACCATTATTAATTATCCCTAGTAGCGATAATAGTAGGGGCAGTTTTCTGTACCCATTCAATCATTTTTATAACATTCAACGCTTGGTCAGGCGTAATAAGTAAGGGGACATTATGCCTGATTACTTCATGGATGTTTTGGTAAAAATCATAATACGCTCCTTTTTCAGTAGGAATATGTTCATGGGTATTGCTATTGTTATGCGTAAGTATGCCATATTTTTCTTCATCATCATCTCCTAATTGTTCCCAATTTATATTTCCCTCAATTAGACGAGCTTCCTGAGGGTCTTTTCCATACTTAATAAATGTAGCTTTAGTTCCTTCAATAGTAAAAGAAGGCTTTTCCTCCTTTGTAAACATATCCGAAGTAATAGTAGCATTAAAATGCTTGTATTTTAAGGTGATGAAGAAATAGTCAATTACTTGTCCTTCTTTTCTTTGTATTTGTAGGTCAGCGTCTATTTCTAAAGGCCATCCAAATAATACTAAACATTGATCGATGAGATGTGAACCAATATCATATAGTAACCCAGCACCTGGAAAATCACCTTCTTTCCATACTTTTGGGCCAATTTCAGGCTTATACCGGTGCATCGAAATATGGCAGTTAGTTACTTCGCCTATTTTCTTTTCAGTAATCAGTTTTTTGACGGTTTTAAACCCTCCCTCAAAACGTTTACTATGATATACTGCAATGACTAAATTTTTGTTTTCTGCAATTTTAATAAGTTCTTCTGCCTCAAGACTTGTGGCGGTCATTGGCTTTTCTAACACGATATGTTTGCCTGCCAATAGTGCTTCTTTTGCCATTTCGAAATGCAGGTAGGTAGGCGT
>JAOULS010000247.1 GCA_029881895.1 Cyclobacteriaceae bacterium
TTATGGCGGAGCAGCTTACGATGAAGACACTTGGGCTACTTTTAGTATTGGAAAAGCAGATTTCACAGGAATAAAGCCTTGTGTAAGGTGTGTATTTACTACAATAGATCAAGACACAGGGATGTCAGGAAAAGAACCACTAAAAACATTAGCCACCTATAGAAACAAAGGAGAAGGTGTGATTTTTGGTCTAAATGCTATAGCGGGAAATTTTAAGACCATCAAAATAGGTGACAAAATAGTAGTACATGAAATTTTATGAACCAATTTTTACTAGAATAGTAGTTTCTAATTTACAGCTTGGTAAATTTGCTTGAATAATAACTGAAATATGCAATTTCTATATATCAAATCACTTCATATCATTTTTGTAGTCACTTGGTTTGCAGGGCTATTCTATATTGTTCGGTTGTTTATCTATCATGCCGAGGCAAATGAAAAACCTGAAGCTGAACGAATAATTCTATTTAAACAATTTAAACACATGGAGCGGTTGCTTTGGTATGTCATTACTTGGCCTTCTGCTATTCTTACTTTAATTTTTGGAACGTGGATCTTGTTCATTGTGCCTAGCTACCTCCAAGCGGAGTATATGTATATAAAATTAGCACTGGTATTTATCCTCTATCTCTACCAGTTTAGTTGTCACTATTTATTTCGTTTATTTAAAAACGACACCATCAAATACACCTCTACGCAACTGCGCATGTGGAATGAACTACCGACCCTATTATTAGTCGCTATTGTGTTTTTAATTGTCTCAAAAAATACCCTAAACATGGTTTGGGGAACGGTCGGTTTTTTTGGACTAACCATTTTGCTATTTGTAGCTATAAAAATGTACAAACGACTACGAGAGAAGTGATTTTCAAATACCACAATAAATTATTTACTATCTATGAATACTAAAATACTTATATCAATAATAGGCTTGTCATTTGTGATCGCCTGTAATCCTCCCAAATCAGAAAAAATTCTACCAATTATGGGACGAACAGAATATATTGATAACGACACCATTTATCACACCGTCAAAGATTTTGAATTTATTAATCAAGATAGTGCTATCGTAAATCAAGCTACTTTTGATGGAAAAATCTATGTAACTGATTTCTTTTTCACATCATGCCCCACAATCTGCCCTATTATGAAAACACAAATGCTACGTGTTTATGATGTAATAAAAGACTATGAAGATGTGGCAATCCTTTCCCATACTATTGACCCTGAATATGACACGGTTGCCCTTCTGAAAGATTTTGCTGAACGTCTTGGCGTATCAACACCAAAATGGCATTTTGTTACAGGAGATAAAAACAAAATATTTGAACAAGGGCAGCGTAGCTACATGGTAACTGCTGTTGAAGACAAAACTGCTCCAGGTGGGGCAATCCATAGTGGTGCTTTTATTTTAGTAGATAAAGACAAACATATTCGTGGCTACTACGATGGCACACTGCCCGAAAAAGTAGATATTCTGATTAGAGACATTGCTTTACTCCGCAGAGAATATGAAACGAAATAAGTATTACTTTTTATTTCTTCTTCTCATGTTAATAGGTTGTTCTTTCCCTTCGAAAGAAGAAGTAAAACTAAAGCAATACATAGTAGAGGGGCAACAATTATATCAAACGCATTGTAGTAATTGTCATCAAATTAATGGCAACGGGTTGGGTAAAGTATACCCTCCACTCAACCCTTCGGATTACATGGAAAATAATTTGGAAAAAGTACTCTGTATTATGAGGAATGGAATGAAAGAAGAGATTTTAGTAAATGGAGAAGTCTATAACCAACTGATGCCAGGAGTATCCTCACTCACCGACCTTGAAGTAGCTGAAATAGCTACTTATATTTATAATTCATGGGGAAATGAAAAAGGATTGATTGGGGTGAATGAAGTGAACGTAATCATGAAAGCCTGTCAATAACAAACTACTTTTCTCCTCTTTATTTTTTTAAAAAAATCATATTTGTCATATTCATTATTCTTAATATATTTGTAACCAATGTATAATGTTGACTATTTTGGTTATGAATAAATATTTATCTTTGTCAGATGCCGCTAAACTTATTGGAAAAAGCAAAGAAACCCTTAGACGGTGGGATAGGGAAGGGAAATTAGTGGCTGTTAGAGAGCCAGTGAGTAATTATCGGGTTTACAGAAAGGAGGATGTTCAGCTGTTATTAGGCGATTTTTTAAATAATGACATCGATGAAGAGGTGTCAAATTATATTGAGCCTGATAATGATTACAATGTTTTAGAATTGTTTGCAGGAGCAGGAGGGTTAGCCGTAGGTATGGAGCAAGCAGGTCTTAAATGTGTTGCTTTAAATGAGATAGACAAGTGGGCTTGTAAAACATTACGTAATAATAGACCAAAATGGAATGTTCTTGAAGGAGACATCAAATCGTATGATTTTTCTAATTACCGCAATCAAATAGAAGTCGTTACAGGAGGCTTTCCTTGTCAAGCATTTAGTTATGCTGGCAAGAAATTAGGTTTAAATGATGCAAGAGGTACTTTATTTTATGAATTTGCAAGAGTTGTAAAAGAGGTCAACCCTCCTATTTGTATAGGCGAAAATGTAAGAGGTTTACTGAGTCATGATAGTGGAAACACTTTACAAGGAATGATTTCAATTTTAGATGAAATTGGTTACAATGTAGCTCCTGTACAAGTACTAAAGGCTATACATTATAACGTTCCTCAAAAAAGAGAACGATTAATTTTAGTAGGCGTTCGAAAAGATATTGACTTAAATTATGAATACCCAACACCTTCCAGAAAAATATACAACTTAGTCTCTGCCCTAAAAAAGGGGGAATTATTTGACACGGACGTTCCTAAATCAAAAGGAACGACATATCCTGAAAGTAAAAAAGAAGTTTTAGACATGATTCCTCCAAAAGGGTATTGGAGGAATTTACCCTTAGTTATTCAAAAAGAGTATATGGGAGGTAGTTTTTATTTAGGAGGTGGAAAAACAGGTATGGCAAGAAGAATTGGATGGGACGAACCTTGTTTAACCTTAACGTGTAGTCCTGCTCAAAAACAAACGGAACGTTGTCATCCTGACGAAACACGTCCTTTTACAGTTAGAGAATATGCTCGTATTCAAACATTCCCTGATGATTGGATATTCGAAGGCTCTATGGCTCAACAATACAAGCAAATTGGTAATGCAGTACCTGTGAATTTAGGAAAGGAAATAGGCTATTCTATCATTAAATTCCTCAATGAATATTACAACTTGTCACTACCTAAATAATAGCCAAAATTTTCAAAAGTTATTTGATCTAGAATAGTTCTTTGAGAGTTTTCAGTTTCGTTTTTAATTTCTGAAAGTGCAGAATTTTCAATTCGATTTTCTTTATTTTCTTTTGATTTCAAAAAATCAGAAATAGCTACTGGTAAGGCTTTGTATAGTTGAATAAATGCATCATCCTGTCCTGTAAGTAATTTATAAAATTGATCTCCCGATATTTTATAAACTCTACTATGGCTATATTCTTTCCCGTTTATTTCCCCAAACCATTTGTTGTTAAAACTATTCTTTGCCAGCATTTGCACCCAATAACATTTGGCCTCTTTATATGTATCGGCATAATGTGCTAATTTCTGAAATAAGCTTTCAGATGAACTGCTATTCATGGTATTATGTTTGTTTTTAATGTCTGCAAACAGTGAGTCATCGCTTGCTTTTATATCATAACCACTTAATTTACCTATTTCATACCCCTCAATCCCTCCTAGAATTTGCTCATGGAATGTACCTATTGAATTATTAATGGATTTATCAATTTGTCTTAAAATCTCAGCCTCAATTATATTTTCTTCTGTAATATCATTAAACCTTGAATCGAATGTTAGTTTAATTGTGTCAATTTTATTGTTGTAAAATTTCTTTTTACTGACCCCTTCTTTTGCTTTCAGGTAAGAACTATAAAGATTAGAAACACATTCAAGTAAATGTTCGTCAGAAATAAAATTTACATATCTATTTTCCATGAAAATTTTTCATTTATTAATTTCTACTAAACTAATGGTTTTAATATGAATTAAAAAAGAACAATTATACTTATCAACTGATAAATGTATCAAACAGGTATTACTACATCCAACCTCCTTTTTTACAAACTATTAATTTTTCTCTTTTCTAATTACCTCACCCTCCGCATCAAAATACTTCCACACACCTGTTTTTTTGTCATTCTTATATTTCCCTTTCACTATAATATTTCCCAAGCTATCATATTCTATGTATGTGCCATTTTTCAATCCCTCTTTCAATGCTACTTCAAATTTCACCTGACCATTTTCAAAATTATGCGTCATGTTTTTATCATTCAAATCATCGGGGAGAATATCATCAATTGTAACCGACTCTTCTATCACTGGGGTATTTACGAAAAGTGAATCTGTTATAAGCACTTGCTTGGCAATCAAGTCCTGCCAACCATGGATTTGTTGTGGGTTCATATATTCCACTATCATTTCAGTAGTCAATAGTTCCTCTTTAGGAACAATTTGAACCCCTATCATAGGGAAGCGTTCCACATACGCCTTATTTTCATTTATCGTCTCC
>JAOULS010000248.1 GCA_029881895.1 Cyclobacteriaceae bacterium
AAAAGTAATTACTGATTTCAGTTAGCCCTACTTTGATCATTAAACCATCTCGTTTTGTGAAAAATAGAAACAAGCACTAACTAACTACTTTAGTAAAAAAAATAGCCTCGTCATAGATTGAACGAGACTATTTTAAATATTTCTCTAGTACCATTATAAATACGCTGATTTTATAATGGTAAAAAAACGCTTGTGAAACTAAAACTGAGAAATCGTTTTCTCAATAATATCACAACACTCATGCAATTGCTCTTCTGTAATGACAAGAGGAGGAGCAAAACGAATGATATTGCCATGTGTTGGTTTTGCCAAGAGCCCATTTTCTTTTAACGCAACACAAATATCCCATGCAGTAGAGCTATCTGGCGAATCATTTATAACTACAGCATTCAATAATCCTTTACCGCGAACTTCAGCCACTAATTCGACAGAATCGACTATTTTTTGCATTCTTTCTCTAAAAACGTCCCCCATCGCTTCTGCATTATTTGACAACTCCTCATCTTTAATAACATCTAAAGCAGCTACAGCTACTTTACAGGCTAGAGGATTACCTCCAAAAGTAGAGCCATGCTGTCCAGGCTTGATTACCTCCATAATATCATCATTTGCGAAAACCGCGGAAACAGGGTACACACCACCTGATATTGCTTTACCTAATATTAATATATCTGCTTTCACATCTTCATGATCGCAAGCCAATAATTTACCTGTACGTGCCACTCCAGTCTGCACCTCATCGGCTATAAAAAGCACATTGTTTTCTGTACACATTTTAGATGCTTCTTTCAAATACCCCTCACTAGGTACAAAAACACCTGCTTCCCCTTGTATAGGTTCCACCAAGAAACCTGCAACATTATTTTCTTTTAAAGCATTACCAAGCGCATCTAAGTCGTCATACGGAATTCGAATAAAGCCATCTGTAAAGGGGCCAAAATTTTCTCTTGCATCAGGATCATTAGAAAATGAAATGATAGTAGTTGTTCTACCGTGAAAATTGTTTTCACAAACAATTATTTTAGCCTGATTTTCTGATATGTCCTTCTTTTCATACGCCCACTTTCTACACAGCTTAATAGCTGTTTCCACAGCCTCTGCACCAGTATTCATGGGCAGTACTTTATCAAAACCAAAATATTCAGTTACGTATTTTTCATACTCACCTAAAACATCATTATAAAACGCACGAGAAGTGAGAGTGAGTTTTTCTGCTTGCTCTTTTAAAGCACCTACAATTTTCGGGTGGCAATGACCTTGATTTACGGCAGAATATGCTGATAAAAAATCATAATACTGCTTTCCTTCTGCATCCCAAACATAAACGCCTTCTCCTTTTGATAATACTACAGGTAATGGATGATAATTGTGTGCTCCGTGGTCATTTTCTAGTTTCATCGCTTCTGGCGAAGAAAGTTGTTTTTTACTAATTGATTCCATAAAATAAGGGTTTTTTAACTACTCATCACGTCCCGATAGTTATCGGGACTTTTCTCATTATATAGGAGAGAAATCATCCATTACCACAAAGGTAATAAAATTAGATAATAATATTGTCAAATTGCAGGAACAAGCTATTCTAATCATCAAATTTTTAACTAGCTTCGCATCCTTTTTAAAACATATCTTATTTATGAAAGAACCAAAAAGGATTGCTGTTGTTTTAGCCTTTGCAGCTATATATATTATATGGGGCTCGACCTATTTGGCTATCGCTTATGCAATAGACACGATCCCTCCATTTTTAATGGCAGGATCTAGGTTCATTATTACAGCTATGATTCTATTGGTATGGATGTTTATTAAAAAAATCTCTTTACCCTCTCTAAAAGAGATGAGAGCAGCTTCAATAAGTGGAATATTGATGTTTGTAGGAGGAAATGTTTCAGTAGTTTGGGCAGAAAAATATATTTCATCGGGTGTGGCTGCTGTAATAATCGCTTCGGTTCCAATATGGTTCGTACTATTAGACATAGAACAGCTAAAAAAAATTCGAACAAATTTCCTGTTAAGTAGTGGTCTTGTAGTAGGATTTGTTGGTGTGGTTATATTAGTAGGTGTCAATGATCTATTTCAAAAAGGAATCTCTCCTATACTATTATTAAGTTATGGATTAATAATACTCGCAACAATTACCTGGGTTTTAGGTACTTTATATACCCGTAAGGCAAATCATCCAACCAATGTGACGGCTAAAGTAATGAGTCAAACATTATCTGCAGGAGTAGCCACTATTCTATTAAGTGCTTTATCTGGAGAATTAACCAAGGTCAATTTGTTATCCATATCATTTATTTCCTATTTTTCATTAGGCTATTTAATCATATTCGGAACGGTAATTGCTTACTATAGTTATATTTGGCTTATACAAATTAAGCCAGCGGCACAAGTGGGTACTTATGCCTACATAAATCCAATAATTGCAGTGCTATTAGGCTGGTGGTTACGCGATGAAATTATAAGTCCAAATATAATTTCAGGGTTAATCATCATATTGTTAAGTATTTTTCTAATCAATTACTCCTATTTACGTGTTCAAAACCGAGCAAAGGAGGTTTAGCTAAAGTAATTTAAAATAATATTCATACGTGTTTTGATAATTAATAATCTTTTAGCGATATTTGCAGTCCGAAATCAGAAAAAAGATATTTAAACATAGTTATAGTCATGGCGAGAGTTTGTCAAATTACAGGAAAAAAGGTGCAGGTAGGGAATAATGTGTCGCATGCGAAAAATAGAACAAGAAGAAAGTTTTACCCGAACTTGCAAAAAAAGAGATTTTACATCCCTGAAGAAGACAAGTGGGTTACATTAAAAGTAGCTACTTCTGCTATCCGAACTATCAATAAAATTGGAATTTCTGCTGTTTTGAAAAAAGCAAGAGCAAACGGCAACACATTAGTATAATCGCTAAAGACGAAAAGTCTTAAAAACACAATAAAATGGCAAAGAAAGGGAATAGAGTTCAAGTAATATTAGAATGTACCGAGCACAAAAATACGGGCATGCCAGGTACATCAAGGTATATCACTACCAAGAACAGAAAAAACACTCCTGATAGAATGGAGTTGAAAAAATTCAACGCAGTACTTAAGAAATATACAGTTCACAAAGAAATTAAATAATCATGGCTAAGAAAGTAGTAGCATCGCTTCAAAAAAAAGAAGGTAAGAATTTCGCCAAAGTTATTAAAACTGTAAAATCACCAAAAACTGGTGCTTACACATTTAAAGAAGAAATTGTTACCCTTGATCGGGTAAAAGACGCTTTAAAATAATATTACAGTTCAAGGAAATTTTAAATCCCTTCTTGATTATTAATCGAGAAGGGATTTTTTGTTGATACAAATTTGTATTTTACGCATCATTTTTTTTTTAAATCTCCGATATGGCATTATTTGGCAATTTTTTTTCTAAAGAAAAAAAAGAAAACCTCGACAAAGGGTTAGAAAAAACCAAAGAAAGTATTTTTACTAAGCTTGGAAAAGCAGTAATAGGAAAATCAAAAGTTGACGATGACGTTCTAGATGAGCTAGAAGAGATTCTGATTACAGCCGATGTTGGTGTAGATACCACGATTAAAGTAATACAGCGTATTGAAGAAAGGGTTTTACGTGACAAATTTCTTGGCATCGAAGAACTAGACAAAATTCTTAAAGAAGAAATAGCGGGGCTACTTACCGAAAATAACACAGAAGATTTAATCAATTTCGATATTCCTAAAAAGGATGGCCCTTATGTAATACTCGTTGTAGGAGTAAATGGAGTAGGGAAAACAACCACTATCGGAAAACTATCTTCGCAATACAAAGCCAATGGAAAGAAGGTAATTCTAGGTGCTGCAGATACATTTAGAGCTGCGGCTGTAGACCAACTTAAACTTTGGGGTGATCGTGTTGGTGTTCCCGTAATTGCCCACGGCATGAATACCGATCCTTCCGCAGTTGCTTATGACACTGTGAAGCAAGCAGTAGACAACAAAGATGATGTAGTAATCATTGATACAGCAGGTCGATTACACACCAAAGTAAATTTGATGAATGAGCTCACTAAAATAAAACGAGTAGTTCAGAAGTTTATTCCAGATGCGCCCCATGATGTAATGCTAGTACTCGATGGAAGTACGGGACAAAATGCGGTGATTCAAGCGCGTGAATTTACAAAAGCTACTGAAGTAACCTCATTAGCCATCACAAAATTAGACGGCACTGCCAAAGGGGGTGTTGTAATCGGAATTTCTGATGAATTCAAAATTCCTGTTAAATACATTGGTGTTGGGGAAAAAGTAGAAGACCTTCAGGTGTTCAACAAAGTGGAGTTTGTAGATTCTCTTTTTAGTAAATAGTTATGTTTTCTTTTTAGAAAAGGGTATTCTATAGAACACATAGTAATCAAACCCCCACATTACCTTCTGTTCCGAAAAACCATACCCCGGTATTTCGTAAGGAGTTAATACTATTGAATTATCATGTTTTAGAGCAAATTTAAGCCTCCCTGTAAAGCCAAGCCATACTTCCTGAAATAATTTCACTTTCACACCTGTATTCAATTCCATCCATCTAGCACTTACTGATTTTAGCTTTCT
>JAOULS010000249.1 GCA_029881895.1 Cyclobacteriaceae bacterium
AACGTTTGTTGCTCGGTCTTTTTTCTCGTCACACTTCCTTTTGCCTTGGCTTTTTTTGCACGGTCTATTCTGCCTTGATAAGTTTGTTGAATTCCTTTTCCAATATAAGGAAGTAATGAGTCGGCACTATGATTCACCTCTATTACTTCTGCCAGTGTTTTACCGATATGCAATGTTGGGGTAATAAACATATTATTATCCCTCATTTTTAAAAAAACTTGATCCGCTAACTGATCGTCATAACTGGCTATTAACTGATCTACCATGCCATATCCAATGTTTAGCTGAGTCAAGCTATCCGCTAAAGGTGAACATGCTTTTAGGGTGTAGTAAATATGTTCACTCCCATTCAATCCATACTGTAACGCTTCCAAAATATTAGCAGAGAGGGGCATATGACCAGTAGTTTTAAAGCCTCTTTTTTTTGCTTCTTTAATTATCTCATAAAACATTTCTTTAGTAAGACTACCATCATACATTTTCACATAATCAACATCAAGAAATTCTAATGAATCTAGCGCAGCCTGAACACTTTCAGCATCAACTACTTGAATAGAGCCTGCCCAAGCAGGAGATACCCCATCTAGTTTTGGTCCAGAAGTAAAAATAGTTGGTCCAATTAAGGTGCTATTGTTAATTTGTGCTCTCCAGTCTAACACACTAGGAGTAATATCCCCTCCAGCATCTCTCACGGTAGTAATTCCAAATGCTAAAAACAGAGGCAGAAAAGCCTTGTTCTCATTAATAAGCGAATCACCCCCTCTAAAATGCACATGCATGTCCCATAATCCGGGCATCACGTAGTTGTCTTTTGCATCTAGCATTTGATCTGCATCAAACTGATCAATATTAGACATGTCATCCACTAATCGAATGGTGTCTTTAGAAATACCGATTAGTTTGTTAGGATGTACATTCCCTCCTTCAACATCTATGATGCTGGCGTTTAAAATTAGTAAATCAAACTTTTTGTTCTTTTTGGAAGCACAAGAAGTCACCAATAACAACACCAACGAAAAGAAAATTATTTTTTTAAACACCATTCTATTTAATCTATTCGTTCGTCTTATAACATTATGCTTCATATTCCTCTTCGAAAGCCGAAATAGGAAGACAACTACACATTAAGTTTCTATCGCCATACGCATTGTCTACCCTGCTTACCGATGGCCAAAATTTATTAGCTTTCACAAAATCTAATGGATAGGCTGCTTTTTCACGAGAGTAAGGGTATTCCCAATGATCGCTAATAACAACATTTGCCGTGTGTGGTGCATTTTTCAACACATTTACTTCCGCATCGGCTTGTCCATTCTCCACTTCTCTTATTTCTTCACGTATTTGGATTAATGTATCACAAAAACGATCTAATTCTGGTTTAGATTCACTTTCAGTAGGCTCTATCATCAGTGTTCCCGGTACAGGAAAAGAGACCGTTGGTGCATGGAAACCATAATCCATCAATCTTTTAGCAATATCCTCTACCTCTACCCCGAATTTCTTAAATGCTCTACAATCCACAATCATTTCGTGTGCACACCTCCCTTGTGAGCCTGTATACAATATTGGAAAGTGCTCACTTAATCGCTCTTTCATATAATTTGCATGTAATATGGCTTTTTCAGTAGCATGAGTTAACCCCTCTGTTCCCATCATGGCAATATAGGCATACGAAATAGAGAGTATGCCAGCACTGCCCCATGGGGCTGATGAAATAGCTGTAATAGCCTTTTCTCCACCTGTTTTTATCGTTGGGTTTCCTGGTAAAAATGGTTTTAACTGCTTGGCAACACCAATAGGACCCACTCCTGGGCCTCCTCCTCCATGAGGGATACAAAACGTTTTATGAAGGTTGAGGTGACAAACATCAGCACCAATGTTTCCTGGGCTGGTAAGCCCCACTTGTGCATTCATGTTGGCACCATCCATATATACTTGTCCTCCAAATTGATGGATGATGTCACAAATTTCTTTTATATTTTCTTCAAAAACACCATGTGTAGATGGGTACGTAACCATTAATGCGGCTAAATTTTCAGCGTTTTCTTCTGACTTTGATCGAAGATCATTCACATCAATGTTCCCTTTTTCGTCACATTGAACAATTATCACTTTTTGCCCTGCCATAATTGCACTGGCAGGATTAGTGCCATGTGCCGAAGATGGAATTAACGTAACATTACGATGCCCTTCGCCTCTACTTTCATGATACGCTTTAATTACCATCAACCCAGCGTACTCTCCTTGAGCACCACTATTGGGCTGTAAAGAAGTCGCTGCAAAACCTGTAATTTCTGTTAACCACGCTTCTAATTCAGTAAATAATTGTTGATATCCCTGTGCCTGATCTAGCGGTACAAAAGGGTGGATAGTAGCAAACTCAGGCCAAGTAACAGGCGTCATTTCTGTAGTAGCATTCAGTTTCATCGTACATGAACCCAAAGATATCATGGAATGCACCAATGACAAATCCTTGTTTTCTAAACGCTTGATATACCTCAACATCTCATGTTCGGAGTGATATTGATTAAATACCGGATGTGTCATGTAATCCGTAGTCCTAATCAATTCTTTTGGTAAGTTCGTCTCTAATTTCAACGCTTCTGATTTTACATCAAAATCATTGCTCTTATTTTCTGCTTTTGCCAACACCTCCAAAATAGAGGATACATCCTCTAATGTTGTAGTTTCATCAACTGATATCCCGATATGATCCTCCTCGAAATACCTGAAGTTTATTTCTTGTTTTTCAGATTCACTTTTTACACTTTTAGTGTCTGACACTTCAATTTTTAAGGTGTCAAAAAAGTAATCATTTAACTGAGTTAAGCCTAATGCAGTTACGCCATGGTGAATAAGCATTGCCATACCATGAATGCGCTCTGCAATACCTTTTACCCCATCTGGGCCATGGTAAACACCGTACATGCCTGCCATCACACCCAATAATACTTGTGCGGTACAAATATTAGAGGTAGCACGCTCTCTTTTTATGTGCTGCTCACGCGTTTGTAGCGCCATTCGATAAGCACTATTTCCTTGTGTATCTAACGATGCGCCAATAATTCGCCCAGGAATTTGTCTTTTGTAGGCTTCTTTTGTGGCAAAGAAAGCTGCATGTGGCCCTCCGTATCCCATTGGTACGCCAAAACGTTGTGATGTTCCTACCACAACATCTGCTCCCATCTCTCCAGGAGGCGTGAGTAGCGCTAAGCTCATTAAATCAGCTGCAAAGCAAACGAATATATCATTCCGATGTGCTTCTTTAATAAATTCAGAGAAATCGGTCACTTGCCCATTGTTATCTGGGTACTGTACCATTACTGCGTACAATTCAGGATCCTCGATATCAAGGTTGGTGATTTCATCAATTACCAACTCAATACCCATTGGCAACGAACGTGTTTTAAGTACATCAATCGTTTGAGGGAAAGTATTAATATCGACAAATAGTTTATGTGCCACCTTTTTCTTCGCTCCCTTACGTGCGCCATAAAACATCGACATCGCTTCTGCCGCTGCCGTTCCTTCATCGAGTAACGATGCATTGGCAATTTCCATCCCTGTAAGGTCGATGACCATTGTTTGAAAATTGATTAGTGCTTCTAGCCTTCCTTGAGCTATCTCCGCCTGATAAGGCGTATAGGCAGTATACCACCCAGGATTTTCCAGAATATTACGCTGAATTACGCCAGGTGTTATTGTATTGTAATAGCCCATCCCGATATAAGAGGTAAATACGCTATTTTTTGAAGCTATTTTTTTAAAATCAGACAAAAATTCAAATTCGCTTTTTGCTTTGGGCAAATTTAACGGTTGTTCTAACTGGATAGAAGCAGGTATTGTTTGATCAATTAATTCATTGATTGAATTAACCTTTACTTTCTCCAACATTTCTTGAGTTTCCGCCTTTGTTGAGCCATTGTGGCGATTCTCAAATTTCTCGATAGTGTGTACATTAATATTCATTGCGAATACGAATTTTTCAGTTGTTAATTATTCGATTTTTCAAAGCGCAAATGTACAATATTTTATTTCGATTTTTTAAGAATTTAATGATGAAACAAGGAGAATTTAAATCAATATTTAACCGCTCGTAAAAATATTTTAGCCCTCTTTATATTATTTTTATATTTGTTTACCGTTTATGAAAATAGTTATAAAACACATATTGTTACTCATTGTATTGTCATTTTACAGTAGGATATTGAGTGCTCAGCAAACTGTCTCAGAACAATATGCAAAGTTCATAAACATAGAAGACATCAACGCACATATTTCCACACTTACTTCACCCGGATTTGAAGGAAGGGAAGCCGGAAAAAGGGGAGGCAGAAAAACTGAAGCGTTTATTAAAAATACATTTGAAAAAATTGGGCTTACGCCTATCATTGATTCTGCTACTAACAAAACCTATTTTCAAAAAGTGCCTTTACTTGGGGGTTCTCATTCGTATAATGTGCTAGGCTGGGTAAAGGGGTCCGTTTTTCCCGATGAAGTACTGATCATTACGGCACATTACGATCATTTAGG
>JAOULS010000027.1 GCA_029881895.1 Cyclobacteriaceae bacterium
GGAAGGGATAGAGTCTGAAATATTTTTTACTTTTTTTGGATTGGAAGCAATTAATAAAGAGAAATTAAAACATTTACATGTGGCTACAGTAGGTAACCCTGCAATGCACGTGCCTACCATGCTTGGCGGCTTGCCCGGAATGGAAGCTTTAGCTACCAAAATGATGAAAAATGAAATGGAAAAACTGGATATTCCACCAGTTGATGAGTTTTTGGAAATTCTTTCCGCTTCAGGAACAAAACTTTGGGCTTGTAAATTAGCAATGGACATGTTTCATTTAGGTAAGGATAAATTAATTGATGATCTTGATGGTGTATTAACTGTTGGTGATTTTTATAAAAGAGCAGGTGGTGAAGGAACGCATCTAATGTTTATATAAGTCGATCGATTGTTGAGGTATAAACTCATCATTCGAAAGATATTTTTCTAAATTTTGTTTTATTAGTAGTAAGTAATACCCTCTTCCTTAAAAACCATTATATTTATGTGGTGTTTGGAAGGGGGTATTTTTAATTTATGAACAACTATATATGAAAATCATTAAAATTATATTAGTATTTTTTTTGTTGACAGGGTGTACGGCAACACAAATTAACCAAACCATAGGTGCAGTAGGTGATATATTAAATGAGAACTCGACTACTTCATTAACGTCAACACAAGTAGCATCAGGACTTAAAGAAGCATTAACAAAAGGAGTAACAAAAGGAGCGGCTAATGTATCGCAACCAGATGGTTATCTGAAAAATTTGAATATTAAAATTCCATTTCCTCCAGAAGTAAAAAAAGTTGAAGATAAACTCCGGCAGTTAGGAATGGGGAAATTAGTAGATGATTTTGTGATTACTTTAAATAGGGGCGCAGAAGATGCTGCTAAAAGCGCTAAACCAATTTTTGTAAATGCTATTACTAGTATGACTATTCAAGATGCATGGAGTATCTTGAAAGGTGATGATAATGCGGCTACTAGCTATCTGAAAAATGTAACTACTAGTCAACTTACAGCGAAATTTAAACCCGTCATTCAATCTTCTTTAAATAAAGTAAACGCCACAAAATATTATAGCGACATAATCAGTACATATAATAAGATCCCATTGGTTACAAAAGTAAATCCTAACCTAGACGATTATGCCACCCAAAAAGCAATTGATGGTCTGTTTTATATGATTGAAAAAGAAGAGAAATTGATAAGAAAAGACCCTGTCGCTAGAACTACAGAACTGCTAAAAAAAGTATTTAGTCAGCAGAATTGAATGCAATAAATAATTATGAAAAGGAAATTTATACATGTTCTTGTTTTTTTATACCTGTTTATTGGAGGGTGCGACATTAACTGTGGTAAAGGACCTACACAAGTTTATGATTTAGTTGATGCCAGTATATCCAATGATCTACATGATGGAAATAATTGGATTCAAGATGTTCAGGAGGCATCATTTGATGAATTACGTATATTTCTGGTTTTAGAGTTTGATAGAATAGCTTCATTAAGTTTTAGATCCAATTATCTATATGCACTTGATTGCTTTGATCCAACAATAATTACAAATGAAATAGTAAATGTTGAAATAACTACCAATTATGATATAAATGAATCTTATCTAGCTGGAGATAATATAAATGATATTGCATTAACAAATGGTGGACATTCTACATTAAAGGATATATTACTAACAAACAATTACCAATTATTACATAATCTCGAAATAATTTTTGAAGAAATTCCTTTGGTTGGAAGCAAGTTCTCATTAACGTTAATTATTACATTAAAAGACGGAACCCAGATAACTGCCGTTTCAAATGATGTCACCATCATTTGAAATAAAATTGTAATTACTATCTAGAGTTTCATGTAACTCATAAACCTATTGACGATTTGTTTTTCATTTTATGATTGCAAAAGAAGAGAAATTGATAAGAAAAACCCTGCCGATAGAACTACAGAACGGCTAAAAAAATATTTAGCCAGCAAGGTTAACCCACCAATCATAAAAGTGATATTGGAATGACCTTTGTCATCCTGAATGTTGACCAATATCATGAGATATATTACATTAATGAGCTAGATTAAACTTTATATAGCTATTAATTATGTTTTGCTGTATATATTCTATAGTTATAAATAAATGCTTTTTAGGATTGATTATCTTAAAACACTTTAATTCTATATATTATGAAAAAACCTGTTCGAGATATATGGGAAAAAAGAATAGTTGGCATTGTTTTTTTATTTTTATTAGTAGTATTGCTAATATTTATGTTAAACAAATTCTTTTTTTAATATAAAATTATTCGCAAAATATGAATTAACTCCAATTACTTGAAGTGATTTATTTTTGTTGTGAGTAATAAAGGTATAAATAGTTTAAAGGTACGCTTTATAAAAGTGACAGGTATTGTTCGCTTTAAAACGCATGTTTTATTGATATTATGAAATACAATTTTAAAGGACTTACGGCCCAAGAGGTTTTAACTTCAAGAGAGAAACAAGGATCAAATGAACTCAGTCCTCATGAAATTGATACTTTCTGGGATAAACTCATTTCTAACTTCAAAAACCCTATCATAATCATTTTGACAGGGGCATTGTTTGTTATGATAATTTTGTCTGTATTTTCTCTTACTGAGTGGTATGAGGCTGTAGCTATTGCAGTAGCAGTAGCATTAGCCACTTTAGTGTCTACCTTTTCTGAATATAAAAATGAATCAGCATTTCAAAAACTTCAGGAAGAAGCTTCTCAGGTTTCCAATACTGTTTTTAGAGAGGGTAAATTGATGGCAATTCCTGTTAATGAAATTGTTTCGGATGATTATGTTTTGTTACAAGCAGGGGATAAAATTCCAGCTGATGGGATAGTAGTGAAGGGAGAATTAAAGGTAAATCAAGCTTCGCTTACTGGAGAGTCAGATACCATATTAAAAACAGCAATTGGAGAGAGTAATATAGAGGTAGAACGAAAATTATCTTTACCCTATTGTCTGTATAGAGGAGCTGTAGTTGATGAGGGAGAGGCGGTAATGAAAGTAGAAACGGTAGGAGACCATTCGTTTTATGGTAAGTTGGCACAAGAATTATCCTCAAATGAGGATCGACTTTCCCCTTTACAAGTAAAACTAGGCGGTCTAGCTAGTTTGATAAGTAAGTTCGGTTACATCGCAGCGATATTTATTGCTGTTATATTTGTTTTTAATAAAGCAGTCGTTGCCAATGAATTTAATATTGAACGTATTGTTCAGTATTTTTCTGATTGGACGGTATATGTCCCCGACTTACTAGATGCATTGGTTTTATCAATTATTATTGTTGTAGCGGCTATACCAGAAGGTTTGCCAATGATGATTGCTATTGTTTTAGCACTTAATATGCGTAAACTGCTGATAGATAAAGTACTCGTGAGACGATTACTCGGTATTGAAACAGCAGGAAGCTTGAATATCTTATTTTCTGATAAGACAGGAACAATTACAAAAGGGGAACTTAAACCAAAATTGTTTATATCAGGGTCAGGACAACTATATGATGGGTTTTCTGATATTCCAGATTCCCTTAAATCATTATTAAAACTTTCGATTGTCGAAAATTCTTCCGCTTATATTTCTCCAGATGGCGAAGCAGTAGGGGGGAATGCCTCTGAAAGGGCATTGATTTCTTTTGTAAAAGAAACCAATCTTTCGGTTGAGAGTAATTGTGAACAACAAAATAAAATACTATTCAATAGTGAATGGAAATTTTCTGCATCTGAAATAAAAATGGCAACGGTTCATTCAGTTATTAATTCCGATGTTTTTACACTAGTTAAAGGAGCACCTGAAGTAGTTCTCAATGATTGTGAATTTTATTTTGACGAGCAAGGGAAAAAACTGCCAATTCAAGGTAGTGAAAAATTATTGTCAAAGATGGATGAATTGGCTGATTCAGGAATCCGTCTTATTGCTATTGCTGTTTCAATGGATAAAATTAAAGAAGATGGTGTTCTTCCTGAAAATAGAGTGATGTTGGGAGTAGTAGGTATAGCCGATGAGATTAGAAAAGAATCTAAACAAGCAATAATGGAAGTGCAAAATGCAGGTATTCAAGTGGTAATGATTACTGGTGATAGGCAAGGCACGGCAGAATCGATAGCAGGAGATGTTGGATTGTACGATGGGAAAGATGACATCTCACTCGTTTCAGCTGATTTAAATAAGTATACAGATGAAGAAATAAAAGAAATATTACCAAATATTACGGTGATTTCTAGAGCACTACCTACGGACAAAAGCAGGTTGGTGCGAATATCAAAAATGCTAGGAAAGGTAGTAGGAATGACTGGTGATGGCGTAAATGATTCGGCAGCATTAAAACAAGCTGATGTTGGCGTGGCTATGGGGAGCGGTTCGGAAGTTTCTAAAGAGGCAGGGGATATTGTGATTTTGGATGATAACTTTCACTCTATTAATAATGCTATCCGGTATGGTAGAACTATTTTTAAGTCGATACGAAAATTTATTGTTTTTCAATTAACTGTAAACGTTGCAGCCGTTACTACAGCTTTCATTGGGCCAATGATAGGTGTAGATTTCCCTTTAACGATCATTCAATTATTGTGGGTAAACATTATAATGGATACACTTGCTGCTATTGCATTTGGAGGCGAGCCTGCACTAATGAGGTATATGGATGAACCCCCCGTTATGCGTGACGAAAATATATTAACGAAAGAAATGAAGGTGTCGATTTTGACTAGTGGCATCTTTATAACTGGGATATCATTTATTTTTTTATTAGCTGAGCCTATTCAACAATTGTTTGTCCGTGACGGAATCCAAAATATGGAAGTTCATCTTTCAGCCTTTTTTAACGTATTTATTTTCTTAATTATTTTTAATGGTTTTAATGTACGGACTTCGAAAATAAATCTATTCGATCATTTTTATAAAAACAAAAAGTTCATGCTTGTAATGGGGTTTATTATTCTACTTCAAATTGCATTCACTTACATAGGAGGGGATGTGTTACGTATGGTTGGGCTTACTTTTTTTGAATGGTTAGTAGTATTTGGATTCGCAATCATTATAGTGCCTGTGGGTATGATTGTAAAAATTGTACTGAATACTAAACGGTGATGATTTCTGAGAAAATCATTTACATGGTTTATGATTACTTTTATTTGAAAGTGAATTTGAACCAAATAGGTAAATGATCTGAAATATCACTCGCTTCGTGTATTACTCTACTTTGTATAGGGAGTATTTTATTTTTATTATAAAATATGTAATCAATTTTTTTAGTAGGGTTGAGACTACTATAGGTGAAGTTTTCTATTTCATTCAGTAAATATTGATTTTCAGCAATGGCCACCCCTATACTAGGTTCATCAAATATAAAATGTGTTGTTCGGTCGTTTTCATATCCATTGGAAGCAAATGGAGGAGTACTGTTGAAATCCCCTATTAGAAGTACAGGATAATTTTGAGCGTATTGTAAATAAAGCTTTAGCACTGCTTGAGCATGCTTCTCCCTTGTTTCTTGTACAAATGCTTCTAGGTGTACATTAATGACGATGAGCGAAGTTTCGTTGAGCTGGATTTGTGTTACTTGGGCTAATCGATCAAGATAAAAGGCATTATAGTAAAATGGGTTGCTTTCTGGTTTTTCTAAAATGGTGATTTCATTATTAGATATTGGATATTTGCTTAATATGCCTTGACCAGATAATATTTCTCCGAATTGCATAGAAGGAGGCCAATATGGAAATGGAACATATTTTTTATCCCAATTAATGGCTTTTGCCCCATATTTGTAGTTGGCTGATATAGCCAATTCGCTCATTTGATCAACATAAAAAGAACGAGCTGAACGATAATCTATTTCTTGAAACCCTATAATGTCAGCGCCTAAAGTAGTGAGCAGATGCTTGGCCTTTGTAAGGTTATGGTTGTAGAATGATTGATTTGATTCGATAGGTAAGTTATTGGTCATGCCAGATAAATAACCAATATTGTACGTGCAAATAGAAAAAGTGTCTTTTTTGATAGTGTCAGAGGTGTTGCTATAAGAAAGTATGGAGGAATAATCTTTCGATTCCATATTTGAAGCACTTCCCCAAATATAAAAAATGATAAAACTCATTGTCAATATCAGAAAAATGAACCCAATTGCTTTTTTCATATTTATGAAGTTTATAATTCATGATAAAATTGAACATTTATTATTAACTATAAAAAATAAATAATTCGAGTTGTTACAGTTGAAATATTTTTCATTTTTTCGACATGTAATATATTTCGAAGTGCTTGTATTTGTTCAAGAATATTTGGTTGGTGTAGCACTTCATTTGTGCATTTCCATGTTATTAGAAAATCAAGTGAAATTTGATTTTTTTCTTCGTTTTTTTTTGACTAAAATTGTTACCCTTTTCTGATATTAAAAAGGATCAACTAATACTTTTTTATTGTAAATGCAAGTAATCGATTGTGAAACGGTTTGGAATGATTGTCTCCGTGTAATACAAGACAACGTGGCAGAGCAAAGTTATAAAACTTGGTTCGAGCCTATTAAACCTTATAAACTTGAGGAGAAAGTGCTTACAATTCAAGTCCCTAGTCAGTTTTTTTATGAATGGTTGGAAGAACATTATGTTCATATCCTTAAAAAAGCGATTGATGCAGTGTTAGGTGTAGATGCAAAGTTATCCTACTCGGTTGTGGTAGACCAAGGCGGAAATTCAGGAGCTGCTCCATACACGATAAATTTGCCCAATAATATCAACCGAAAATCATCTTCGAATAACGCTGGTTCAAATTATAATAGCCCTTTTGATCTTAAATCGGTAGATTCAGTATTTCAATCATCGCAGTTAAATAACAATTACACGTTTCACTCCTATATTGAAGGAGATTGTAATCGATTGGCAAGATCTGCTGGTCAGGCGGTGGCACAAAAACCGGGTATTACCTCTTTTAACCCCTTGATGTTGTATGGTGGTGTAGGATTAGGTAAAACACATTTGGTGCAAGCAATAGGAAATGAAATAAAGGATAATCTACCAGAAAAATTTGTGCTTTATGTTTCTTCTGAAAAATTCACGAACCAATTTATGGATGCAGTGAAGAATAATAAAATTCAGGAGTTTCAGAATTTTTATCTCCAAGTAGATATTTTGATTATCGATGATGTTCAGTTTCTCTCAGGTAAGGAAAAAACACAAGAAATATTCTTTCATATCTTTAATCATTTACATCAGGCTGGCAAGCAAATTGTAATGACAAGTGATTGTCCTCCTAGGGATTTGAAAGGACTTCAAGAGCGACTGCTCTCTCGTTTCAAATGGGGACTTACAGCAGACATTCAACAGCCTGATTTGGAGACAAGAATTGCAATTATTCATAAAAAGATGGAGGAGGATGGTATTTACATACCAGAAGATGTTGTAGAATATTTAGCGTATAGTGTAGATACTAATATTAGAGAATTAGAAGGGGTGCTAATTTCATTAATAGCTCACGCATCCCTTAATAGAGCAGAAATAGATTTAGAGTTAGCAAAACAAACCCTAAAAAATATTGTTGAGGATATAGAAACGGAGGTAGGGGTTGATTATATTCAGAAAACAATTGCCGAATATTTTCATCTTAAAGTAGATGAGCTTAAAGATAAAACACGTAAAAAAGAAATTGTAATTGCTCGTCAAACAGCTATGTATTTCTGTAAAGAGTATACCAACCATTCCCTAAAATCAATAGGGTATCATTTTGGAGGGCGAGATCATAGTACCGTAATTCATGCCGTACAAACGGTAAATGATATGATGGATACCGACATCAATTACAAAGATTCAGTAGAAGTATTAAGAAAGAAGCTCAAAATGAAGTCTATTTAGACGAATAATTCATCTATTAGCGTTATCTTCAATTTTTTTGATGCATTCTATTTTTTGCTTTAAATCATCAGGACTATTATATTCTTGATGGTAAAAGTTGTGCATACCTACCATAAATGCAATAAGCAAACTCCAAACAAGGTGCTGTACCCTTTTTAGTAATTTCATCTTTTACTATCTTAAATAAAACGAAAAATTCTCAAACCTTCCTCTTGAGTTTATTCCTTCAATAAGTACTCGCCCTCTAATCTTTTCCAGAACTTCGGTCAATTTTTCTGGACTTTTTATGGCATTACGATTGACCCGTAGAATAATAAAATCATTAGACATTCCTACTTGCTTTATCAGCCCATTTGTAATGTTAAATACACGAACGCCCTGTTCAATTCCATATTCATTTAACTCTACTTTGGAAAGAGCCTCAAAATCAGCCCCTAGCAGCTTCGAAGTAAATATTTCTCTCTTCAGAATCCCTGTAGTTCCCTCTCTGTTTGTAAGTGTTATTTCTGACAGTTTCTCCTTATTATTTCGGATATACCCAACGATAAGTTTGTCTCCAGGAGAAAAATAACCTATGATTTCATCAAATTGACCTTTGCTTTCAATGACCTCGTCATTGAGTTTATTAATAATATCACCTTCTAACAACCCTGAATTTGAAGCTGCACCATCTTTCTGTAAATAACTTAAAAGTACACCAGTAGTATTTGATAGATCAAGGCGTAAATCAAATCGCTTCACAATTTCAGCGTTTAGGTCTACTACATCTCCTCCAAAAAAAGCTTTTTGAACTTCACCATATTCAATTAAGTCTCTAACAACCTTGGAAACTAAATCTACAGGAACGGCAAATCCATATCCAGCATAGGACCCAGTTCTAGAAAGAATAGCGGTATTAATACCTACTAGCTCTCCTTTTTTATTCACTAAGGCGCCACCACTATTTCCCGGGTTAATTGCAGCATCCGTTTGTATAAATGACTCGATTGGAAATTTCCCTTGTAGGATATTGATATCTCTACCTTTGGCACTTACAATACCAGCCGTTACCGTAGAGGTGAGATTGAAAGGGTTTCCTACTGCGATTACCCATTCTCCAACTTTTAGCGCTTTTGAGCTTCCCACCGAAATGGAAGGGAGTTTTACCCCATCTATTTTTAAAACAGCTAAATCAGTGGAAGGGTCTGTCCCTATAATTTGAGCCGTGTACGTTTTTTTGTTATGAATGACCTCTACTTTTTCAGCATCTTCTACAACATGGTTATTGGTAACGATATACCCATCGCTACTGAAAATTACTCCAGATCCACTACTTACTTGTTGCTGAGTTCCAGATTGTCCACCTAGGAATAAATCCATCCAGCTAGTGGTATACCTTCTTTCCGATATGTTTTTGATATAGACAACACTATGAGTACTGATTTTTGAAGCTTCCACAAAATCTTCAGCGATGTCAATTGTTTTAATCGGTTGAGTTATTGTTGGTAAGTGTGTAGTTTTCTCCTTTTTATGGTCAACTACAACTGTCTGCATCGAGGATGATTTATATTTTGGCATAAATATATAGCGAGAGTAGGTGTATGCTCCAAATAAACCAGCTAAAAAACTTATTGCTATTATTCCAAGTGTTTTTCTCATGTTATATTTAATATAAAATTTCATTATCACATTTCCTGATGTAGTTAAAAGTGCACAATACTTACTAACAAGAAGATTTGTGAGCACATCATCAGTTATCTACACGTTCTGTAGTAGCAAATAATATGCAATAGTGATAACGTGACAAAATAGCAGTTTGTTGTGCAAATGTAAGCTTACATTTGTCCGCTGTATAAAAAGAGTTAAATTTGCGTTTTATATGATAGCTATTTTTTTTAGTGGCTATAAAAATAGGTTTGGGAGAACTGCGAGTATTTGGTACATAGAGAGTAAAACATTTGACTGAAAATAAAAAGCATATAGCTATTCTTGGCGCTACGGGGTCGATAGGTACTCAAGCATTAGAGGTTGTAGATAGCAACCCAGAAAGGTTTGTGGTAGAGGTTTTGACTGCACAAAATAATGCAGACTTGTTAATTGAACAAGCGGCAAAATACACCCCAAACACGGTGGTCATAGGCAATGAAGCTTTATATGACAAAGTATTTAGCGCACTTGATCCATTAGATATAAAAGTGTATAGTGGAGAGAATGCTCTTTCTTCAGTGGTTCAAATGGAGGCTATAGATATTGTATTGACAGCCTTAGTAGGGTATGCAGGATTAACTCCTACAATAAAAGCCATTGAGGCTGGGAAGCACATTGCGTTAGCCAATAAGGAAACGTTGGTAGTAGCAGGAGAATTAATAATGAAATTGGCACATGAAAAAGGGGTGAATATATACCCTGTAGATTCTGAACATTCTGCCATTTTTCAATGTTTAGTGGGTGAATTTCAAAACCCAATTGAGAAAATAATTCTTACAGCATCTGGAGGGCCATTTAGAGGGAAAGATAAATCGTATTTGGAAAAAGTAACCAAAGCACAAGCGTTAAAACATCCTAATTGGGATATGGGGGCAAAAATCACGATTGATTCGGCTACCTTAATGAATAAAGGACTTGAGGTAATAGAAGCAAAGTGGTTGTTTGGAGTAGCCGTTAATCAGATTGATGTGGTGGTTCACCCTCAATCGATTATACATAGTATGGTGCAATTTGAAGATGGATCAATAAAAGCGCAACTTGGTCTGCCCGATATGCGTTTACCTATTCAGTTTGCATTAGGATTTCCTGAACGATTGAAAAATAATTATCCAAGATTTAGTTTTGTCGATTATCCAAACCTAACTTTTGAAAAGCCTGATACAGATACTTTTCGTAATTTAGCGCTTGCTTTTGAGGCGATAAATATTGGAGGAAATGCGCCATGTGTACTCAATGCAGCAAATGAAGTAGCCGTGGCTGAATTTTTGAAAGATAAAATTAGCTTTTTAGATATACCGAGAATAGTAGAAGAATGTTTGAATAAAATAGATGTAATTGATAAGCCAGTACTAGAAGATTATATCAACACAGATAAAGAAACAAGAATTATAGCCTTAGAATTAGTGAATTAATGGATGGATTAGTAATGACAGCTCAGATTTTACTGAGCTTAACAATTTTAGTAGGACTGCACGAAATAGGACACTTAGTAGCAGCTAAATTTTTTGGAATGAGAGTGGAAGAATATTCAATAGGTTTTCCTCCCAAATTATTTAAATTTAATTGGAAAGGTACAGAGTACGCATTAAGTGCAATCCCGTTGGGAGGGTATGTGAAAATATCAGGAATGATAGATGAGTCAATGGATGTGGAAGCGATGAAAGAAGAGCCCAAAGAATGGGAATTTCGTTCGAAACCAGCGTGGCAACGTTTAATTGTAATGCTAGGGGGTATTATTGTAAATGTTATCCTTGGCGTATTTATTTTTATAGGGCTTACTTATTTTGTCGGAGAAGAGTACTTGCCTAAAGATGAGGTAAATCGTGTTGGAGGGATTAAAGCGTTAGAAATAGGAGAAGAAATTGGTTTGAAAAATGGTGATAAAATCATTAAAATCAATGGGCAAGATTTTGAAAGTATTAATGATATGTTGAACCCCGACCTCTTATTGGTAGATGATGCATTCTATACAGTAGAACGAAATGGCGAAATGGTAGATGTAAATATTCCATCGAATTTTATGGAGTATTTAAGTGACAAAAAAAATGCAGGGAAAATATTTACAGTATGGGTTTCTTCAGAAATAGGGACGGTAGTAGAAGGTGGGATTGCTGAAAGAGCAGGAATAAAAGTTGGTGACATAATTACTGCTGTTAATGATGTTAAAGTTGCTTCGTTTGATGCTTTTTCTAAAGAAGTAAAAAACATTTCTTCTGATAGTATCACGATTCAAGTACTTAGAAAAGGGGAAGAATTCACATTCTCGGAATATTTTAAAAATGATTCCATTATAGGAGTGGGAAGTGTTATCCCACCTCAAAAAGCCTACATTACCTATGGACTTGGAGAGTCAATAAGTGTTGGCACTAAAAAAGCATTCGGAATTGTTTTCACACAATTAAAGGCATTTAAAAAAATATTTAGTGGTCAATTATCAGTTACTAAATCGTTATCAGGTCCTATAGGCATAGCCCAAGCATATGGGGGTGATTGGGAATGGGAACGTTTTTGGAGAATGACGGGATTACTTTCAATGGTATTAGCATTTATGAATTTATTGCCCATTCCAGCGTTAGATGGAGGGCATGTAATGTTTTTAAGCTTCGAAATATTGTCTGGAAAAAAACCTGGAGATAAATTTATGGAGTATGCTCAAAAATTTGGAATGATTATATTGTTAAGCTTGATGGTATTCGTGATATTTAATGACATATTTAGGCTTGATACCATTCAAAGTTTATTTGGATTAGATTAATTACATACGATGTTCATTAAAAAAAAGGGATTGGTTCAATAATTGAATGAATCCCTTTTTTTGTTTTAGTAATATTCATTTGGTGTAAACATTTATGTGTGAAAGTAAATAGATACTTATTTATTACATTATTAATAGTTGTTTGTCAAACGGTTCTTTTGGCAAGTAACCAAAACAGTTCACAGTTATCGGAAAATGATTCTTTACGTATAAAGAATCAGGTTGATAGTGTTTTTTTGCTGCATGAAAAAAACTTCAATAAAGCAGCTGAAGTAAGTGTCAACTCGATTGTAATGGCTAGGCAATCTAATTCTAAATCGCTATTAAAATTAGCCCTAGATAGGGGGGCTTGGCTTAATTGGATGAATGGTGATCACTTTCAGGCAAAAGAAAAATGCTATGAAAGTTTATCTATTTCAACGAACCTAAAAGACACCATAGGTATCGCCAATGTTTATTCCTTACTAGGTTTGATCTATTTATATACATCAGATTATGACTCTTCTCTCTATCATTTAGATAAAGCACTTTCGTACTTTGTAGTACTAAACGATACGGTTCAAGTGATTAGAAATAATGGATTTAAAGGGTTAGTGTATAATAAACAAGGCGATTATTTGCGTGCAAAAGAAAACCTATTATCAACTGTTTTACTAAAGCGAAAACACTTAACCCCCAATTGGGGGGTAATTGATATTTCAAATGATGTTGAAAATGCTAGAAAGTATTACGTAGAAGCATTACTTGAGTCGAAAAAAGCATCATTAATACTTGAGAAAGAAACAACTCCTAGCTTAGAATTAAGAAATTCGTATCATAATGTAGGTCTTTCGTATTTAAAATTAAACTATCCAGATAGTGCTCTTATTGAGTTTAAGAAGTCAGCCAAAATAGCAGAACAAATTAATGTTGATATATTTTGGAATGAGTTGAGTCGAGCCTATTCGGATTTAGGTTTATATGATTCAGCCATTTGGTGCAATAAAAACTCAATAGAAAATTCGTTAGATCATGGAACGAGGATCCATCTAGCGAATGGATATTTTATTTTGGGGAATTCGTATAGTTCTAAAGGAGATTATTATTTGGCTATTGAAGCGTATAAAAAATCGTTAGCCTTAAACACGTTAATGGAGCATAAATATACTCAAATGAATTTGATGGTTCATTTATCCAATGTGTTACTAAAAACAAATAAATACAAAAGAGCATTACATTATACTAACTCAGCAATCGAACTCGCTCAATTAATTGGAACGAAGAAGGGGCTTGAACAAGCTTTAAATAGCCGCTTTAATGTATTGAAAGCTATGGGTAATTATAAAGAAGCGTTAGAAGTAAAAATATTGCAAGAGATACTATTAGATAGCCTTCAACAAGGGAAGGTGCAATTAGATTTAGCAAAACTTGATTTATATAATGATGTAGAACTAAGTAAGTTAAAAATAAGCGAACTGAGAAAGGAACATGAATTATCAAAGTCTAAGTTAAGAAACAAAAATTTGATAATGGTAATAGTATTGGTCATTGGTTTTTTTACTATTTTATTGCTGCTATTAAATTATTTCAAAACGATGAAGCTAGTGAAGTTCAATACAAAACTAAACAACCAACAGTCGGTTATTCGTAAACAAAACAATGAACTTACCATTAGTAACAGAGAAAAAGAATTACTCTTGGGTGAGATTCATCATCGAGTGAAGAATAATCTTCAAACGATAAGCAGTTTATTAAACTTACAGCAACGGAAGTTAAAAGATCCTGAATCAATAAAAGTATTTGAAGATAGTAAAAGCCGCGTTATTGCTATGGGGCTTATTCATCAACACCTCTATCAGAACACATCATTTATTGATATTGATTTTAAAAGTTATACGAAAGAGCTAGTTCAAGTATTGGTTAGAACCAATGCCAATCGAAGAATTGATGTTAAATGTTCTATACCAGCTCTTGAGATAAATTTAGATAACGCCATATTTTTTGGACTAATTATTCATGAATTGGCATTAAATTGTATCAAACATGCGTATGACGGAGTTGATAATCCTATATTAGAAATATCTATTTTTGATTCGGGTGAGCAAACAACACTTTTAGTAAGAGACAACGGAAAAGCAGAAAATACTGACATTGAAAAATCGAATTCTTTTGGTTGGAAAATGATAAATACAATTTGTAATAAATTAGAAGGTCAACTTTCGGTAACTATCTCAGATGGTTTGTCTATCAAAGTAGTATTTAAAAAAGAGGTGATTGCGTTGAAATAGGATGAATGCAATATTGTTTTATAAACTTATAGTTAGCTTTAGTTACTCAATGTTTTGGAGTAAAAAATTCTCTTTTTTTTTCAGAAGTACTTCAAAACTACCAATTTATCTACTTTGGTATCGCCAATAAATCATTATATTTATGGATTAACATCAATATTTGTTGACTTTAACGGTTCAATATGAAAAAATATGACTTGATAGTTGTCGGTGGAGGGCCGTCAGGGTATGCTGCTGCTATGCGAGCAATGGATTTTAAAAAACACACACTCTTAGTAGAAAGAAATACGTTAGGTGGAGCAGGTGTAAATAATGGGGCTTTGTCTTCTAAAACATGGTGGGAAATATCGAGAGAAACATCAATCCTAAATAAGCATTTAGCGCGCTTTAATATGAAATCTCCAGAAGTGAATTTTTCTGAAATAAAAGCAGAAGTAGCTAGTGCTGTAGATTATCGTACTTCTATGTTGAAAATGCATATGGAGAAACTAAATGATTCTCATTATTCTGATTTGTTACACTATAAAAAAGGTAGTGCAAAATTATTAACAAATCATGAAGTAGAGATTGCTACAGAAAATGGCAAAGAAGTAGTGTATGGAGAATATATCGTTCTTGCGACAGGTAGTCGACCTCGAATGCTTGATCATATCCCAATAGATGAAAAGGTGATTATTACAAGCGATGGGATTGAATCATTAGATCATTTTCCAGAAAGTATGGTGATATTAGGGGCAGGAGTAATAGGGTGTGAATTTGCTACTATTTTTTCGGGCTTTAAAAAAACGAAGGTACATTTAATTGATAAGGGAGATCATGTTCTTCCGTTTGAAGACAATGATATAGTAGAGGTAGTTGAAAAAAACTTAGAATTGAACGATGTTCTTATTCATAGAAATTCACAACTAATCAGAATGGATATTGTAGAGGGCAGAGTAGAGTACGAATTAGAATATACCGATGGCAGAAAGGAAGTTTTTAATGTCGAAAAGGCATTAGTTTCCGTAGGTAGAGTTCCGAATTGGGAAAATTTGTGGGATAAAGATGTGAACATAGAATTGAATAACAGAGGGATTGAAGATGATGATACGCAAACAAGTGTTTCGAATATTTATGCCGCAGGGGATATTACTGCTGATATTGCTTTAGTAAATGTAGGTGAGTTAGAGGGGAGGTATGCAGTTGAACGTATTTTTGGTAAACCTGAACGAAAACTGATTTATGAAAATATATCTACTATAATGTTTCTGAATCCAGAAGTTGCAGGTGTTGGACTAAATGAAAAACAAGCAAAGGAGAAAGGGATTAGTTATAAAGTGGCCACATTGGATTATGGTTGTATTCCTAGGGCAATCGCAAAACGAAACATTCAAGGATTCATTAAAATGTTAGTAACTAACGATGATGAAATGAAAATTTTAGGGATGAGAGTTGTTGGAAATCATGCTTCGAGTGCGATACAAGCAGTAGCTCTTCTTATTTCAATGGATAAAGGAATTAAAGAGTTGGCGGAGTGTGTTCACCCACACCCATCTATTACCGAAGGAATACAAGAGTGCGTCCGAATGTTATTAGGTAAATCACTCTTTAAACCTGACGTACTTCAGGGCATGAATTCTTGTAGAACATGTGAAACAAATGGAGATTACAAGAACATAGTATTTTAAAAGTAGAGAGGTAATACAAATTACGCCTACAGACTATTATTCATAGTAGTTCGCAATTTCGGTGAGTGATTTTCTTTTTAGATGAGGCACATACATTTTTTCAGAAGGATACCCTACAGGAATAAGTAAGAATGGCCGTTCATTAGTTGGGCGGTTTAATATTTTTGATAAGAAGTTCATAGGGCTAGGCGTATGAGTTAAGGCGATTAGCCCAGCATCATGTATTGCTGTTAATAAAAAACCCGCAGCCAAACCTACAGATTCATTCACATAATAATTGTTTTTTTTATTCCCATTTTCATCTAAGTCATAAGGTTTTTTAAATATAATAATTAAATAGGGTGCTGTTTCTAAAAATGGTTTCCGCCAATCGGTGCCAATTGGCTTTAGCACCTCTAGCCATTCATCACTCATTCTATTTTTATAACTTTCTTGCTCTTCTTTTTCGGCAGCTTGCCTGATTTTTGATTTTAGTTCAGGGTTGGATACTACACAAAAAGTCCAAGGTTGTTTGTGTGCCCCAGATGGAGCAGTAGATGCTGATAAAACAATGTTGTCTATGATTTCTTTTGAAATAGGCTTGTCCGAAAAATCGCGTACAGTTCTTCTGTCATTTACCCATTTGTAAAAGTTGGCACTACGCTCTAGCATATCCGCTTCATCATAACTTTCTTTGTAATAGCGCACATGTGTGTGCCCTTCTAATTGTATTGTGTCTTTGTGATCTTCCATTTCCTATTTTTTATTCCTTCACGTTGTAAGATAATAAGAAACTAAAATGCAAGAAAGCTGACATGTTAGTTTTTAGATGAACGGTAATGTTTGAAATATAATTTTTTTTTACCTTGAAGTTTATATTGCACCTATAATTTTAATTATGAAAAGAATTTACCCTAAACACTTCATGTTATTGATGATTACTTTGCTATCGGTAATTTTCAATATAAATGCTGAAACAGTATTTCAACAAGACACATTAAAAACGGATAGTACTAAAAAAGAAAAGAAAGATCTTCCTTTGGAAGCAACACGAAAGTTGCAAATTAATACAGATCAAGGAACTTGGATATCACTAGATGTAAGCCCCGATGGTCAACAAATAGTTTTCGAAATGTTAGGCGACTTGTATTTATTAGGCTTAATAGACAAAAGGTAGGCTAATATCCATGCAACACATTGATTATATGATGTTTATGGCGATTTTTCGA
>JAOULS010000028.1 GCA_029881895.1 Cyclobacteriaceae bacterium
ACATGGTCATTTCTTCACTCCATTAAGTAATCATATTGAACTTATTTTAGGGATACTAATCACAACGATAGCATGGGTTACGGTTACGCTATTGACCAAACCTACTGACCAATCTGTATTAGTTAGCTTTTATAGCCTAGTGAAGCCATACGGACGTGGCTGGAATAAATTTAAAAAGATGGCAACTGATCAGGGAGTAACACTTCCTAAAGGTCACGATAATTTCACCAAAGACCTTCTAAGTATGTTTTTGGGAATAGTAATTGTTTACTTCGCCTTATTTGCAACAGGGTTTTTCATATATGGCAAAAACATGACCGCTTATATTTTGTCTGCTATCGTAGCTGTTTGTGTGTTTTTATTAATCAAACTTTGGCGTAATAAAAAGCAGGCTGATGTAGCCTAAAAATAAAATTCAACTAGTTTTTTAATAGCTGAATTTGAAGAAAAAATAGAGTCGATAAATTTTAATTGATTTATCGACCTATTTAAATTTTCTTGTTCATAAGACGTGTGGTAATAAATATCATTATTCAAGTAGTCTGTCAAAAATCGAAGCCCCATGATTAATGCCATATAACTTCCTGAATAAATCAATGATGATTTCTCATCATTGGTGAGCTTTTTTGAATATACGTCACTAAACCCTTTACATAATTGCTCAAACACCTCAATTCGGAAGTATACTTTCGTTAAATCTTGCTCATTCTCATTACTTGAATTCGCCATCGTTCTTACCATATCTCCAAAGTCATACATCAGATATCCTTGCATAACCGTATCTAAATCAATCACATTTTTGTAGACTTTATTTAAAGGGTCAATCAAAACATTATTAATTTTTGTGTCATTATGAGTAATCAGTAATGGAGAATTTTGAATTAACTCATTTGCTTCTTCAAAAATGTATTTATTATTTTTTATTCTTTTTATTGCATCACTTGCAATTTCTTTCCTTTTTATACTTGCGCTTTCTAACGCCCGTTCAAATTGATTCCACCTCGACAAACCATTATGGAAATCAGGAATTACTGTTTTTATCTTTTTTTCAGGAATTAAAGCTGTTAAATTCAAAAAAGAAGCAAAAGCTCTTGCGGCAGCATCTACTTGATAGCGTTCTTCAATTTTTTGAAAAGTAATTGCCTCTTCAATAAATAAACTCAATCTCCAATAATCACCTTTCTCATCAATATGGAAAATTACACCATTAACCGAACGAATAACAGGAACTAATAATTTATTTGTGTCGTATTGGTACAGTAATTCCAAGTTAGAGGCGATCGCTTCGGGGTCTAAAAACACATTTGTATTTAATTTTTGCAATATGTACTTGCCTTTGGTCGTCACCACTATATAGGTGTCATTTATAAGTCCTTCGCCATATAAACGACACTTTGCCGTATCCTCTATCCTGAAATTTACTAGGACATCTTTCATTAAAGTGTGATTTTTTCAGGGTACTTATTACAATCTACAAGTTGTTGTATTTTTTGAACTACCGATTCTTTATCCTCAATATAAGTAAGTCCAAACCACTGTTCATTGGTTTCGAAAACATGAATTGTTTCATTTTCAGCAATTGCGTTTTCAACAACGGTTGGGATATAAAATTCAGTTTTTTTATTATCTGAATAATTCGATTTAAATACCTCAAAGCTCTTTTCCAAATACTCGAAAATAGCAGGCTTAAACCCCCAAAAATTCATTGAAACGGAGCTATCAGGAGAGAGAATGGCATTCGTTTTTAAATCAATAATATTGCTGCCCTCTGTTACAATTTTTTCGTTTTCAGAAATAGAAAGTAAGTTACTATCATTATCTAACGTACATACGGCTCTAGAAACACTTCCATTATCAGAAAGCGTTTCTTTCAATTTATAAGACGCTAACAACCCTAGTATTTTTGCATTGCGGAGTTTTTTTACCATTTCAACAAAGGCATTCCTACCATAGAAATCATCCGCATTGATAACCGCAAAATTTGTATGAATAAAATTTTGCGCACACAATACTGCATGTGCAGTACCCAACGATGTGTTCGACACAAAATTACTTTCATGTTGATCTTGCAGAACATAATGAACTGGGACATTTTTTGAAAAAACAGCTTGAAAATGCTGTTTTTGAATATCTAAAATATCACTCCTTGTAATAATTACAACTTCACTAAACCCAGCTTCAAATGCATCATAAATGGAAAAATCTATTATTGCATTCCCTCCTTTTCCTACCGGCTCGAGCTGCTTAAGTTTTCCGTATCGGGTTGCTCTACCAGCAGCTAAAATCACTAACGTTAATGACATACAAATGATTTAATAACGCTCATCAAATCCAAAAATAGGCTTTCTATTCATCCATTTACCACGTGTAAAATCAGGAAAAGACATGGGTTTACTTCCTTGGGCGATAGATTGCTCAGACAATGCCGTAACAGCCATCCAAGAAGCACAATCGTATACATCCAAAGGCATAGGTTCTTTTCTTTTTACTGCTTCAATAAATGCATGCAAAACAAAGAAGTCCATACCTCCGTGTCCAGCACCCGAAGCTTTCTCCTCATGCTCCTTCCATAATGGGTGGTCGTATTCTTTCATATAGTCCTCTTGGTCTTCCCAACGATGTGCTGGACTTTTTCCTTCTACATAAATAGACTTATTTACGTCCATCCATAACCCTTTTGTTCCCTGAACTCTAAATCCTAAAGAATAAGGTCTTGGAAGATTCGTGTCATGACTAAGGATAATGGATTCACCATTTGTCATTTTTATAACCGTGGTCACCACATCACCTAGTTCAAATTTTACTTTTGCATTAGGATGATTTTCGCCTCCATTAGGATGATTAACTATATGGTTATGTAGTCCTCTTGCTTTTGAGGCGGTAGAAGTAAGGTGTTCGAACCTATTCCCTCTATTGTTATTCGTATATACAGAAATAGGGCCTAATCCGTGAGTTGGATATAAATCACCATTTCTATATTCAGAATGTTTTGTCCTCCATCTAGCTTCACTATATCCTTTTTCACCATACTCAACCCCTCCACCATATAGTTGCTTTCCATCATTAAATTTCACCTCTCTTAAGTCGTGTTGATAGCCACCTTCTAGGTGGATTAACTCTCCAAATATATTTTTTCTTACCATGTTCAATATGGCAAGTACATCTCTACGGTAACACACGTTTTCCAAAATCATGAAAGGTGTTTTGGTCTGCTCATAGGCATCCACTAGTTGCCAACATTCACTTAAATCTGTAGCGCCAGCTACTTCTGACCCAACTGCTTTGCCCATTTTCATCGCTGCTACAGCCATGGGCGTATGCCAAAGCCAAGGCGTTGAAATAATCACTGCATCTACATCATCTCTTTTCAACAGATTTTCATAATCCATGTCTCCATTTCCGTATTCAACAGCTTTTCCTCTTCCTGATTTTGTAATTAATTCCTGAGCTTTCCCCAAAGCTTCTTTGCTAATATCACAAATTGCTGTTACTTCAACATCATCCCTATAAAGGGACAACCCTAAATGAGACCTACCTCTCGCTCCTGTGCCAATAAAACCTAACCTCACTTTATTTTTTTTATCCATTGATAGTGGCATCGAAACGAGTGATGATGGATTCAATATTGATAATCCTGTGGCTAACACTGCTGAGTTTTGAACAAATTTTCTGCGATTCATGTTTTATGCTGTTTATAGTATTAGTGTTAATTTACATCTAAGTGTCAATATAATAATTAGATTAAAAAAATAAGCATTTATTCATCTGTATAACTATTATTTTCCATAACTTAATACAGATAACAATTACCCATATGACAGCTAAGAAAAAGGAGAATAAAATATTTGTATTAGATACGTCAGTAATCATTTACGAGCACAATTCCATCATGAATTTCGATGAGCATGATGTGGCCATTCCAATTACAGTATTAGAAGAACTCGATAATTTCAAAAAAGGAAACGACACTAAAAATTTTGAAGCAAGAGAATTCACTCGATTACTTGACACTTTGTCCAAAGATGGGATGCTTCAAAACTGGAATTCTTTAAACGGGTCCTCAAAGGGCAAATTTAAAGTACTCATGTCTTCGGGAAGTAAAATTGATGCTACTGAAGTATTTAATGATCAAAAAGCAGATCACCGAATATTGAACGCAGCCTTAAAACTTCAAGAAGAATCGAAAGGCAAAAAAGTTATTCTTGTATCTAAAGACATTAATTTACGCATGAAGGCCAAGTCATTGGGTCTTCCATCTGAAGATTATACTACCGGAAAAGTAAAAAATGTAAGCTCTCTTTATACGGGAAAAACCATATACGAAAAAACGAATCCTGAAAAAATAAATGAACTCTACGAAAAAGGAAAATGCCCCATTGAGGACGTAATTGATGATGAATCTCCTTCTAAAAACAGTTTTTATATATTACGAAGCGGCAAAAAATCAATACTTGCGTATTATAACCCCAATGAAAAAACAATTGAGCACGTTGAAAAACGAAGTGTTTATGGTATAAAACCTCGTAATGCTGAACAAACATTTGCCATACATGCTATTTTAAATCCCGACATAAAGCTAGTCACTATGCAAGGGGTGGCAGGTACTGGAAAAACGCTCATTGCATTAGCAGCTGCACTAGAGCAGAAACGAGAATACAAACAAATATATCTAGCTCGCCCGATCGTGCCATTAAGTAACAAAGACATAGGCTACCTCCCGGGGGATATTAATTCAAAACTCAACCCCTATATGGAGCCCCTATGGGATAACTTAAAATTTATTCAGAATCAATATCATGAAACGGACAAAGAATTTATAAAGATTACTGAAATGATAAATCTTGAAAAGTTAATGATTACCCCATTAGCTTATATTAGAGGTCGAAGTTTATCAAACATCATTTTTATTGTTGATGAGGCTCAAAATCTCACTCCTCATGAAGTGAAGACTATTATTACACGTGCTGGAGAAAACTCTAAGATTATTTTTACAGGAGATATTCATCAAATAGACACTCCATACCTAGATTCACAAAGTAATGGTTTATCCTATTTAATTGATCGTGTAAAGAATCACACCCTTTATGCTCATATCACACTAGAAAAAGGAGAAAGATCTGAACTTGCCAATTTAGCAAATGAATTATTATAACACATTACTCATACCACATAAAAAAAAGGGCTATGTATAGCCCTTTTTTTTATGTGGTATGTTTTAATTTTTATCCAAGTTGGAAATTAATAGGCATAACAATTTTTTGCTTCACAGCCTTTCCTCTCTGCTTTCCAGGCTTCCACTTCGGGTGCATTTTAATAACACGTACTGCCTCTTCATCACATCCAGCACCTATCCCTTTTATTGCTTTCACATTAATTAAACTCCCATCTTTATCTACAACAAATTCTACAAAGACTCTTCCTTCAATCCCCATTCTTCTGGCTTGTGATGGATACTTCATTTTCTTTGCTACGTAATCATAAAAAGCTTTCAAGCCTCCGTCAGGAGCAGCAGGATCTTCCACTATTGTGAAAATTTCATCCGCAACTTCTTCTTCTACTTCTTCGAAAACGATCTCTTCAATTACTTCTTCTTCTGTGATTTCGATATCTAAGTCGACCTCAATTTCTTCTTCTATTTCTTCTTCATCAGGCACTTCTATAATTTCTGGCTGCTGAATTTTTGGTGGTGGTGGTGGTGGTTGTTCTGTAGGAGGAATATCTAATAAATCCTCAACAATTTCAGTTACCTGACCTTGTAATACTACATCATCTCTATCGTACGACCTCCAGTCAAAGGCCAAAACAATAACAGCCATAGTAACCACGAGTCCTACATTAAAATAGAGACCTGTTTTCCTCTCTAAATCGGCTTTTTCCGTCTTTTTTGGTTCCATTACTTAACAAAATTTAAATTCAAATCTCCTTTCTACCCATTTCGTAACTTCAAATATATGAAAACTCACGAAATTATTTATCACATGATTTAATAATTTTATATAAATCTATGAAATCATGATTTTAACATCATAATCCACTTATTCAGAAAAGTCACATTTTTTATTCCCCTATTAAGGTTTTGTACTCTTCTATTGATAATAAACCATCGAGTTGACTTTCATCAGACAACTCGATTTTTATCATCCAACCTTTTTCATAGGGGTCTTCATTTACCACTTCTGGCGTATCTTCAAGATTACTATTAATTTCAGATATAGTACCTGATAAAGGCATAAACAAATCTGATACTGTCTTCACCGCTTCTACTGTTCCAAATACATCGTTCTGTTCTATTTCCTCTCCTTCGGTTTCTATTTCAACAAAAACAATGTCTCCTAATTCTCGCTGAGCGAAATCGGTAATTCCTACTGTAGCTACACTACCTTCTACTTTCACCCACTCGTGGTCTTTTGTATATTTTAATGATTCTGGTATATTCATAGTGATTAAATTTTGCCTAAAATTACATTCTTTTTTTTAGCTAAAAAATTATTGAGCCAAACTAAATCGCAATCTAAAGCCTACTTGTGTAGTATTTCTTTTGTACTGTGTAGATATTTTAGGATCATTTGTTGTTCGTTCAAGATACAATTCAATATTTAGCTTTTTATTTAACGCATAATTAGCAGAGGGTCGAAATCGAAAAGATATTTGACCATTAGTGGTGACGTTTTCTTGCTCTATTTTTCGCTGAACTGTTTTTGTGTCTTTTACCGATGCACTCAATCTAAATTGAAGATCGTTTTTTAACACTATTGGTCGACCTCTAGACTTAAATGGCAATTTCATATCTGATTTTGTAAACCCATATTCTAAAGAAATATCTCCTGTTTTTTGTTCGGTAACTTGATTGTTTGATAGATTTAATGAAAGATCTCTTTGTTTCTTATACTCGGCACGAATAGTTGCTCTTTTTTTCGTTCGTATATTTACACCTATCAACGGTGAAAATTGTTCTGAAATAATTACTTGACCAATAATATAAATTGGCGCTATATTTTCTCCTGGACTAGGTGATTCTGCAAAATTAACTTCATTATAATCTTCTATATTATTAGAGAGATTTATTTTAGACTGATCACCATATTGAGCGGAACTCGTGAAACTACTTACTGAATAGGATGACTTATAACTATGTGAAATACTCACCGATGAAAAGATCTCTTTTAACGCTTCAATTTTACTTAGTCCTGAATAATCAAAACGCCAATTGGGTAGCGGTATTTTGGGAAAAGGACTCAATTTAACTTGGTCTGTGCTCTTTCCCGAATACGCAGCCACAAAAGCTGGAATAAGCACGTCCTGTGAATTAGTATCATATTCGGCATTTTGCTGTCTTAATCTATTCAGAATGGCTACTCTATTTTGTTCGAATTCATGAAAAGTAGCTGATTTATTATTCTTTCCTTCTCTTTCAAAAGCTGTTCTCAAACTAAAAAATGAAATAGAGTAAGACCCTGAACTATTCGGGCTCAATGAGCCATAGTCAAAAATTGAGTTTCCATTACTATCTACCCCAACACTATCATTTCTAAAAATCTCTTGATACATAATTGATTTTCTTTTTGAGACATCTAATTGAATTTTAAGGTCTTTTATAGGTTCTACTGTAGCTCTTATGTTAAGATCTTCGGTACGTGTTTGACTATATGACGTTGTCAACAATCGGTTTTCGATTAGCCAACCATTCTCTGCTGCCCTGTGTCGTATTTCTGGATTTTGACTCCCCAACACAAAATCCCAACCGGGCGCATTAAAACTACTATCCATCCCAAACAAATAGTGCCCTTTATTAAATCCAGGTAACAATGTTCCTTCTGTTACATTATATGTTCCATTTATTGAACGAACGGACATCAGCAATCTCAAAAGCCCTTTCGCTAAAGGAATGTCAGCCAAAGTTTTTGTCGTATCAGGGGTAGTACTTCTTGACGTATTTCTTCTTGGTGGAGCATTTATTTCTTTCAATACAGCTACTTTGTTATACAGTTTCACAAGGTCTAACTTACCTGTTGCCCCTTGACCTCTATTATTCTGTATTGTATGTCCAAAATATAAATCAACACTATCTACCAATGCTCCAGCCTCCCATGAGTACCCCGAAGAATACCTATAATCTGAGCTTATCCAATCAGTAAAAGGAAATTTATCAAGAGGTAATCGATACGTTAAGGCAATATTTTGATCAAATGTTTTTAATCGTCCAAGATTTTTCACATTATTCACTACTTCATCGTGCTTTTCTTGCGTATTAATGTCTCCATCTGGCTCATCAACAACAGAGTGTGCCCTTGAGGTATAATCAAGTGAAATAGAATTGGCCAACGCCCATTTAAGGCTATAATTTCTATCAAAATAAAAGAATTTCTGATAATTCGGTTGTTCTCCATTTTGATTTTGGTATACCGTTTTTTCAAATTGCCTTTCTATATTTGCTCTTACTGAAAGGTTATCTGGTAAAGGATTAACATTAAAATCTTTAATAAGTTTGAGGTAGGGAGATTTTAACGACTTACTTTCTAAGAAGGGAGACCATCCGTCATAATCGGGAGAAAAAACATAATCAATAGCTCCTCTATAGTTTCGTCTGGCATACTCTGCAATATTAAAGTTTTGCCTTTCTACATCACTATAAGCATACGTGAAGGCAAAATTTTCAATATCATAAATGTGGTTTTTAGCTTCTGGGTTTGTTTTTACTTTTTTTACATTACTAAAATTCAGACTTCTTCGAACAGTATTATCTTGAACTTTTATTCTGTATTCATCTCTTTCATTTTGATCTTCAAATTCCACTAACCTTTCTTCTACCGTTAAATCTCCTTTTTCAGGATCAAATCTTGGTTTTATATTCGTTTTTTCGAAACTCACAAACATAGGCAAGTTAATACCCGCTTTCTCAGGTAAAAATTTATCGAGGTTTACCATGGCTCCTACATCATAGTTTAATGTTTCTTCTCTTGTCCTCTCTCCAATTTTAGATTGTACGCTACCAAAGCCAAAACTTGTATATCGTGTTGAAGCCGTTATTGTTCCTAAATCGGCCAATTTAGTATTTAAAGAAGCATTGAGCGCCCATCCCGAAGTTTTATCAAAATCGGTAACTCTTAGTTCATTGACCCAAACACAACCAGAAAAGGGTAATTGGTCTGAACTTTTGGGGTTTCTAATTCCAATAACTACAAATTGAATTTGACTTAATACGGGGTTACCTTTAATCCGAATGGCCTGATTACCTACTTTTTTTCCTTCAAGTGCAGGGTACAAAGCACTTGCACTACCTAGCACTTCGACTCTTTCTTTTTTAATGTTAAATAATTCTTCAAAGTCAATGTCAATTTCATTTGACTGAGGCCAAACTAAACTCGGGTCAGTAGATTCAGGGGCAGTGATGTTTAAAGGCACCTCTATTTCGTAATAATTATTGTTTTGGTCACTTCCCAATCGAATAAATGCTGATAAATCATCGTCCTGTGCTTCCTGACTATGCGCACTTATAAACATTTTAAGGCGGCCATAATTAATAAGATCTAAATTTAGATTTTTGAATACTGCACGAGCATCATTGTCTGCTAAATCTTCTACACAAAGCTGAAGCGATTGTTCATTAAGTTCACGAAAAATAGCAGAAGCAGTATCCCTGTCTCGAACAAATCCTGGAGGCAAAGTATAGCCCGGCTGAACATTGTTTCCTTGTGCATTTTCTTCAATATTAGCTACACTAATAGTTAAATTGTTTGGGTCCGAATCCACTGCTTCTCCAGCTCCATTACCCAGCAGTGATGTCGTCATTTTTCGCCACTGACTCCCCACCATTCTAAAATTAGCCATTCGTAAAACAATTGGGCTATCAAACCCTGTAAGATACGTACGTATGTATTTTATTGATTTAAAATTATTAATGTTTCCGAATTTTTTGCGCCCTTCAGTCTGCCTGATTGGTATTCGAACCAAAAACCACTTCACATCTTGCCCATTTTTATTAGCATTTTCAGCAGTTACTTCATCAACAATATACCGCTTCCCTACTTTTAAATCTTCAGGCGTGATTTTTAATTTGTATTCATAATACTCTTCCAATTCATTCAACGTATTATCAGAATTCAAGTCTTCATTTTCGGGTACAGAACTTCCTATTCGCTCAAACGATTCGTTTCCTGGAATAGGCGTATTACCATCATGTCCATTAAAATTTTTATACCTTTCCACTACATTTATCTCCTTACTATATTCCAAATAATGCCTAAAATTGTCTGCAGAAGCATCTAACCTTATTTGTTCTATTACAGAGGCATTTACCCCACTTAACTTATTAGTGTAACCAAAATAGGCATCCTCTTCATCATCTCTCAACCCATCCATTCCTACATCTTGATTTTCACGTCCACCAGAATTATCAAAAGCGTTGGTTAAATATTGTTGTGTGGTCACCTTCCCCCAAGCGGTATTTATTGTTTCATTAGTACTGCCATCAATCGGCAAGCCGTTTTCAAACCCATGTCTCCTGTCTGGAATAACATCTTCGTTAATACTACCTAGGTTAAAATAGAGTTCTCCCCCTGTTGTATTCTCTCTCGGCCCGACTACCCCATCATCAATCATTCCACTAGCATTTCCTAAGTCATTATTCGTTACGTTAATAAATGGATCCATCATCCAGAATTCAATATATTCAATATTAGCATTATCAAAATCTACTTCGGTCCGAATAGCTTGGGTTATACCTCCCCAATTTTGAGTAGGGTTTTTTAATAAACCTTGAGAGGTTAAATCAGTAGCGTAATTATAGGGACCTCGTTCTTCGGGGAAGTAAGCAATGTTTAATAAAGATTGATTATTTAAACCAACATCTCGACTTCGTAACGGAAAAATTTCTTGTTCTAATACGCCTCTAGAATAATGGTTACTTAATAACTCAGCAGGGACTTCTGGGTTATCTCTTCCTCCTCTCCTGTAAAAAACATTATCTACTTGATACCATGCCAATTTAGCTCTTTTGAACCCATTTTGTAGTGTCTCATTTGTTCCATTATCTGTAAAGCGTCCATTATCAGTTTGAGGAGTAGCCGCTAAACTCCAAGACAGTGGGTTTCCTAAAGAAAATGGCGTTGCAGACCCTTCAAAATCATCCACATATGAGGCACTCTCTCCATCTACTTTATTAGAAGTGCCGGGGATAAGTTGGGCAAATTCGGCATTAAACGATATGGAAGAAGGCTCTTTTGTTTGTATTAACGGCAACAAATCTATCGCCTTTGTGAGCAACCTACTTTCCTTTTGAAGATTAATATCAAAGCCATATTTTACATTTCGAGCAGGTTCATTTCCTGCGTTTATTCTAGTCACTAAACCTTTCTCATTATAAAACAGAAACGTACCTCCAATATTCACTTCATCACTCAATTTATAATCAAACCGAGAACCAACTAATGTACGTACCTGAAAATCAAATAAATCAGCCGTTTCGTAATTAATAGTAATTTGTTTTCCAGAATTTAGCACCCCTTGATCATTGATTCTAACTTTTGCAAACGTATAATCCACAGTATATTGACTATTTTCAATAAGAGGGATTCCGCCAGCAAAGACCTTTACTGATCCAGGGGCAATATTAAATGCTGGAAGTGCAATTTCACTAGAAGAACCCGATTGCATGCTCCCTTTGATATAGTACTTATTTAGTGCTCCAATTTGCTTCGCATCTGCTCGTGTAGTACGGTACAGGGTATCATATACATATTTTTTTACTAGAAAATCTTCATTCGCTTTACCCGCAGCTAAAGTAGCAATAGGTGTATTGAAAGGTTCCAAATAAGGGAAAATGATTAATCCGTTTTGTGCATCGATGGTTACATCTTGCACATAATCAAAGTTTCCATCTGGTTGCTGATCACCTGAGGGGTTTAGTCTATCTAATCCTAGAAGTTCGATAATAGGTTTGTCACTTCCCTCTTGTAATGAAGGGTTGTCGAGTCCAGAAATATCATCGCGATAAATAACTTTTAGCTGAAACCCTGAAGGCTCTACTTGATTCGCACTTAGGTAATAAATATTTTTCATCATCAAATCCCACGTAGGGATTTTTTTATTTGCTTCATCTCTAATACTTATTTTTCCTGGCCGAAGCATCTTCATCAAGATCACTTCGTTATCTTTCCTATCAGCGTAATCTTCTGACAATTCCCCAACTCTATACACTTTTCCATTATAGGTGTATTCATAAGAAACAGCCAACACTTCATCATTCGTTAGTTTTTGCTTTAAAGAAACGTATCCTAATTTTCGATTAATGGTATAAGAAGATTCGTCTAGTTTTCTAGCACCAGACACTTTTGCAAAATCTAGCCCATTTGAATACCCTAAGTTTTCTACATTAGCAATTATGTTTTCCTCATTTTTATCAATATTAATGAGCTGACCAAAAAGCGTGTTCGCATCATTATCATTTGTAGAAAAACCGGCCGTTTTTGAAACATTATTATTATAGATTTTTTTAGGCTCTCCCAAGTCCATGAACGACACAACGTTTCGTAAAGTCTGTGTGTTATTCTGCCTGTTGAGCACATAAATTTCCACTCTTGTAATATTTATTCCTGAAAATATATTTGGGATACCTGAAAGCCACTTTTCATAATTATCTCTGAAAAAATGCCCTAGAAAAAAATGTCTGTTTTCATCATAATCAGACCCAATCATTTCGAATTGACGCCCCTGACTACCTCCAGACCCAGAGCCACCAACTACTAATGATTCTGCCTTTCCTCGCTGCGTAGAAAGCACAGAGGTGACATAAAGTTTCCCGAATTGCATTTGAGCTTTAATCCCAAATAAATTTTGAGCACCACTGATCAATGTGTTATTAAGTGGAAGGCTAACATTCCCTATCTCTAATTTTTTTATAATATCTTCCTCATAACCTGTAAACTCTACTTTAAGGTTATTTTCGAAATCGAACGAGTTGTTATTGTCAAAGTTAGCTGTAACCGCTAATTTATCACCTACCTTCCCCGTTACATTCATTTGTATCTGTTGGTCGAAATTAAACCCTCCATTTCTGTTGCCTCGTATAGAGCCAGGGCTGAAATTTCGCTGCCATTTCCCACCAAAATCTAGTGTCACAAAGCCTCTTGGTATAAGCTCAACATACGTTCCTCCAAAGATTCTATCCAAAACGGGGCTCACATATATAGGAGGGATAATATTTCTCCCACTTACAGCACTCTCTCCATCTAACCCTGAAGATCTGTTTTTCCAATAGTTTTTAAGAATTTGTCGGTCTTGATACTTACTAAATTCATCAAACGACATTGACGAAGTGGGTCGATAATTAAGGTCACCAATTTTTTCGTAAATCGTATAATTAAGAGAAGAATCAATCTCTACATCTAAACGTAAAGTGGAGGGGTCTTTTAAAAAAAGAGGAGAATAATTCGGTGTACTAGAAAAAGGGTCACCAAATCTGTATCTCGGTTTGTACGAGGGTTTTGATGGGTCTAATTGTTCTACTATTACAGTATCCGAATCATTTATATTATTATCACTTTGTTGGTAGGCATGCAGAGGCTCGTTCGCTATACTAATAGCGATAATAAAACATATAGATATGTAGATATACTTATTTAACCCGAACAATAGAAAAAAATTTAGCCTGCTTTTAATGCTTGCTTTATTAACACTTCCAAAGTAATTTGATTTTCTGAATTTTTCAGAATTTTGTCAATCGTTTTTTCAGCAGTAGATTTATTGAAACCAAGCGTAATCAAAGCAGATAACGCTTCTTGACGAATAGTATTGTTTATTCCAGCAGAAGAAATTGTCCCTGAAACAATTCCTTCTTTTGCTAATTTATCTTTTAGTTCTAAAATAATTCTTTGAGCCGTTTTACCTCCAATGCCTTTTACACTTTGAATCGTTTTAACATCTTCATTAACGATGGCATGTTGCAATTCTTCAGCTGACAAAGAGGATTGTACCATAAGCCCTGTACTAGGGCCAACCCCAGAAATTGAAATGAGATCAAGAAATATTTTTTTTTCTGCTATTGTGCTAAACCCATAAAGGGTTTGAGAGTCCTCTTTTACATGTAGATACGTATGTAGTTTGCAATTTTCCTCATTTTTTATTGCAGAATAGGTAGTTAATGAAATATTTATATGATACCCTATCCCATTTACATCAATCACTACATAGGTGGCTTCCTTATAGGTTAGCTTTCCATTTATATATGCAATCATAATAGTTCATTTGTCTGAGCGTCAACTACAGCAATAGCAGCCATATTCACAATTTCTCTTACCGAACTACCTAATTGTAAAATATGTACTGGTTTTTTCATTCCTAATAGTATAGGCCCAATAGCCTCGGCTCCTCCAATTTCCATTAGCAATTTATACGCAATATTTCCTGAGGTTAAATCGGGGAATATTAATGTATTTGCTCCTTTTTCAGCTAACTCTGAGAAGGGGTACATTTCTTGAATTATTTCTGGATTTAAAGCAACATTCGCTTGAATGTCTCCATCTATCAATAAATCAGGAAATTTTTGTTTCGCTATTTGTACTGCTTTTCTGATTTTTTCTGGAACATCGCCTTTACTTGATCCAAAGTTTGAGTAAGAAAGTGCTGCCATACGAGGCTCAAAATCAAAAAATCGTACTCCACGTGCAGTTAGTTCTATTATATCCACTAATTCATGTGCCGTAGGGTCTGTGTTTACGGTAGTATCTGCGAAAAAGAACGTATCTTTTTGGTTATTAATTATGTACATGCCAGCAACACGATTAATGCCTTTATCAACACCAATCACTTGCAATGCAGGCAGTATTGTTTTTGGATAATCTTTGGTTAATCCAGAGATTAATGCATCAGCCTCACCGTGTTCTACCATCATCGCACCGAAAGTATTCCGCTCTCTCATTTGCTTATTTGCCTCATAAAGCGTTACGCCTTTTCGTTTGCGCTTTTCATAATAAAGTTTTGCAAACCTTTCGATACGTTCTGTTTCTTTATAGGTGTCAATAAATATACAATTATCACTTAGCTCTATATGATGTTCTTCTATAATTGCTTGAATTTCTTTTTTCTTCCCTAATAAGATTGGATGTGCGATTCCTTCTTCCTGCAACACTTGTGCTGCTTTTAAAATTTTATGATTATTTGCCTCAGCAAAAACCACTCTTTTTGGATTTTTCTTAGCTTGACTAATAATTCGAGAAATTAATTTTTGGTCAATTCCTATACGTTGTTGAAGTTCATCATCGTATTTATCCCAATCAGTGATTTTTTGTTTGGCCACACCAGATTCCATAGCTGCCTTAGCTACTGCTGGAGATATAGAAGTAATCAACCTTAAATCTAATGGTTTAGGGATTAGATAATCTTTCCCAAATTGCAGTGTGCTTTTATCATACGCTTTACTAACAGCATCAGGAACTGGCTCTTTGGTAAGGTGAGCTAGTGCAAGAACTGCAGCCATTTTCATCTCTTCATTTATAGTAGTCGCCCTTACGTCAAGAGCACCTCTAAAAATATATGGAAATCCTAACACATTATTCACCTGATTTGGATGATCGGAACGACCCGTAGCCATAATGATATCATCTCTGGTAGCAATAGCTAAATCATAATCTATTTCAGGTGATGGATTAGCCAAAGCAAAAACAATAGGGTCTTTTGCCATGGACTTCACCATTTCGGGAGTAACGATATCCGCTACTGAAAGACCAATAAAAACATCTGAATCAACCATCGCATCAGCAAGAGTAGCTACATTTCTGTTAGTAGCAAATTGTGATTTCACAGCATCAAGATTTTCTCTTTTTTCATGAATCACCCCTTTACTATCACACATTACTATATTTTCTCTTTTAGCACCAAAAGCCATATATAAATTAGTACAAGCTACTGCGGCTGCACCTGCTCCATTTACAACAATTTGGATCTCAGAAATATTCTTTCCAATTAACTCAAGTGCATTGATAAGTGCTGCTGAAGAGATTATTGCTGTACCATGCTGATCATCATGCATGATTGGGATATTCATTTCCTCACGCAATGTCTGTTCTATTTTAAAACTCTCAGGCGCTTTAATGTCTTCTAAATTTATTCCTCCAAAAGTAGGCTCAAGTGATTTTACAATCTTTATAAATTCATCAGGATCTTCCTCATTTATTTCTATATCAAACACATCGATGCCTGCGAATTTCTTAAATAACACACCTTTTCCTTCCATTACAGGCTTTGAGGCATCGGGACCTATATTGCCCAAGCCAAGAACAGCTGTGCCATTGGTGATTACACCTACTAAGTTTCCTTTCGCAGTATACTTATAAACATCGTCTTTATTTGCGGCAATTTCTTTGCAAGGCTCTGCTACTCCTGGTGAATATGCCAAAGCAAGATCTAGTTGACTGCTTAACACTTTGGTAGGTACAACTTCAATTTTACCTGGTTTTCCCTGTGTGTGATAATTTAGAGCATCCTCTTTTCTTATTTTAATAGACATACAAAAAAACTTTCGTTTGGGTGAAGAGTAAAGATAAAAAATACTTTGAGGGTAGAAGCTATTTTTGCTCTCTATTTAATTCGGACTGGGTTCTGAAGGTTTCGAGAATAACATCCATTTCGCGCATTATCTCTCTCTGACTCTTGCCTGGGCTATACACAAACCCTTCAATATAATATACTCTATTAAGCTTTTCGTCTACAAAAGTATAGCTTTTAAAAGGACCTCCCATCGAGTTATTGTTCGTTTTCCAAAGCCCCTTTGTTTCAATGCTATATTTATTGTAAAAATTCACCTCTCTCTGTAATAATGGCGCTTCTTTTTGTATGGTAAGGTAGGTCTCAGGTTTTTCAGGGTCATCAAATAAATATTTTTTTGTGATCTGTTGTCTTAATTTAATCACATTCTCATTTTCAAAAACACTTTCATCCGCATAGTCGGCATATCCAATAAACACATCTCTATCTGTATCCGTATCAATACGTCTTAACCAAATAAAGCCTTTCTCATTTTGGACTAACTTATATCCATAAGGTACTTTTAAAAAACAATTGTGTTCTTTTATCAATACTTCTTCTATTCCTTTTACTCTTTTTCCTTTATATAATTTTTTACTCGTTCGTTTCGCTTCTATACTGTTGAAATGATCTCTTAATTTTTGCTTGTTATTTTTTAAATGACCAATTAAAATTTCTTTATTGTTACCAAATAGATACATCACTTCTTGACCCCTAGCAAAAACATTTTGATCTGTCACCAGAAATATTTTTTCGTTTTGTTTTATTTTTTCTCTCGATCCTTTTGTGAAATAATTATT
>JAOULS010000250.1 GCA_029881895.1 Cyclobacteriaceae bacterium
TTAGAAATAGTTAATATTATTATTATAGTTCATTATGGTTATTTAATGACCTATATGAGTTGTATTGGGTGATTTGTTTTTTGTTTTTTAATTTTCATCTCAGCCGAATGTATTACTGCTTTTATTTATAATGTTCTATGTAATGTATGTGGTAGGATTATAGAAATTTAAGGAATAAATATGTGTTATTAATACTGTTTTTTTTAGGTTTTGGTACTACATTTACAAAATAAAATCACTACAATATGAAGCAGTACTTAGATTTAATGCAAGATATAATGACGAATGGCGCTGAAAAAGGTGACCGTACAGGAACAGGTACACGATCTGTTTTTGGGAGACAACTTCGATTCGACTTATCGAAAGGGTTTCCATTGTTGACCACCAAAAAATTACATATTAGATCTATCATTTATGAATTGTTATGGTTTTTGAATGGAGACACTAATATTAAGTATTTAAATGATAACAAAGTAAAGATATGGGATGAATGGGCTGATGAAAATGGAGATTTAGGGCCAGTTTATGGACATCAATGGAGAAGTTGGCCGACTCCTGAAGGTGGGACAGTAGACCAAATTACGCAAGTACTGGATCAAATTAAAAATAACCCAAATTCTAGACGTCATATAGTGAGTGCATGGAATGTTGCCGAAGTAAATAATATGGCTTTACCGCCATGTCATACGATGTTCCAATTTTATGTGGCCGATGGTAAATTATCTTGTCAACTCTATCAACGAAGTGCAGATTATTTTTTAGGAGTTCCTTTTAATATAGCATCGTATTCGCTGTTGGTGTATATGTTTGCTCAGCAATGTGGGTTAGCGCCTGGAGATTTTGTTTGGACAGGAGGGGATGTCCATTTATATGTCAACCATCTTGATCAAGCAAAGGAACAATTAAGTCGCAGTACAATGGGATTACCACAATTAAACATAAAGAGTAAACCAAATAGTGTTTTTGAGTATCAATACGAGGATTTTGAGATTCTTAATTATCAAGCACATCCAACTATAAAAGCCCCAATTGCTGTATAAGTTTTTTAGATATTTAACAACTTGTTTTACTTAAAATACCATTTCAGGAATATTGCCTTCAATGATTAACGTTCCTTCGGTTGCATTTTTTATTTCTTCAACACTTACTCCAGGAGCTCGTTCTATTAAATAGAAGGCATTGTTTTTTATTTCTAACACGCATAGGTTAGTCACAACTTTTTTAACACAGCCAACACCTGTAAGTGGGAGTGTGCAATTTTTCAATAATTTAGATTCTCCTTTTTTGTTAGTGTGCATCATGGCAACAATGATATTTTCTGCTGATGCAACTAAATCCATTGCTCCCCCCATTCCTTTTACCATTTTATCAGGAATTTTCCAGTTGGCAATGTCTCCATTTTCAGCAACTTCCATAGCACCTAGCACGGTGAGTTGCACATGCTGTCCTCTTATCATTGCAAAACTGGTGGCAGAATCAAAAAAAACAGCTCCAGGTAATGTTGTGATGGTTTGTTTTCCTGCATTTATCAAATCGGCATCTTCATCTCCTTCAAAAGGAAATGGTCCCATACCTAATACGCCATTTTCTGATTGAAATTCAACATTTATGCCCTTTGGGACATAATTGGCTACAAGTGTAGGAATACCTATTCCTAAATTCACGTACCAATTGTTTTGTATTTCTTGCGCTATTCGTTGAGCTATTTGATTTTTATCTAACATAAGTTTTAATTTTAAAATTATAACACATCAATATTATGCAGACCTAACCGTTACTTGTTCGATTCGTTTCTCATATCTTTCTCCTTGAAAAATGCGTTGTACAAATATACCAGGGGTATGTATCTGATTGGGGTCTAACTCCCCTTCAGGTACTAGTTCCTCAACTTCTGCAATGGTGATTTTACCTGCCATTGCCATCATAGGATTAAAATTTCTTGCTGTAGCTTTATAGATTAAATTCCCTGCGGTATCTCCTTTCCAAGCTTTCACTATTGCAAAATCAGCAGTAAGTGCAGTTTCTAATATATGAGGTTTTCCATCGAACACACGTACTTCCTTATCTTTTGCTACTTCGGTGCCATATCCTGCTGGAGTATAGAAAGCTGGGATGCCAGCTCCTCCAGCCCTACACCGTTCTGCTAACGATCCTTGAGGTATTAAATCTACTTCCAGTTCTCCTGTAAGCATTTGTCGTTCAAACTCATCATTTTCACCAACATAAGAGGAAATCATTTTTTTTACTTGCTTCTGTTGAAGCATGAGTCCAATACCAAAATCATCAACTCCAGCATTGTTTGAAATGCAGGTGAGTCCCTTTGTTTTTTTCTTTACTAATTCGGCAATGCAATTTTCAGGAATGCCGCACAATCCAAAACCACCCAACATTAAGGTCATATTGTCTTCTATTCCTTGAGTGGCTTCAATTACGTTTTTTACTACTTTGTAAATCATATCGGTTCATTTATTTACTTCATGAAAAGTTATGAATTTAAAACGGTAATTGCCAGTTTATGGTCTTTTGATAATTGCGTTTGAAGTTCTTCGATCGTATCGAATTTAATTTCATTTCGAAGCATTTTAATAAAGTAAATTTCAATTTCTTGTTCATATATATCATTATCAAAATGAAAAATATGAGCTTCGATGGTATGCATCTGACCATCTACAGTAGGTCGATAGCCAATGTTCACCATTGCTTGATATTCTATATTATTTACAGCTACTATTGCTGCATATACTCCATCGGCAGGAATAAGTTTGTAGGGATTGTCTAGTCGAATGTTTGCAGTAGGGTAACCAATGGTTCTTCCTAATTGATTTCCTTTTATCACTTTTCCTGTTATACTGTATCTATGTCCTAGATAAGTGTTAGAAATTTCTACTTTACCTTCCAATAAGGTTTTTCGAATTAGGGTGGAACTTACTCCAACATCTTCTAAATCTTGACGAGGAATCTCTTCCACTTCAAAGCCATAGGACGGTGCGTTTGATTTTAGGTGTTCGAAACTTCCTTCACGGTTACGACCGAATTTATGATCATAGCCAATAATTAATTTTTTAGTCCCTATTTTTTTTATCAGAATGTCTTGGATAAATTGTTGGGATGAGAGTTGAGAAAATTCCTTTGTGAAAGGGATACTTATTAAATGATCGATGCCTTGCTGCGCAATGAGTTTGGCTTTTTCGTTAAATGTATTTAAAAGTTTAAGCCCATCGCCATGGTTTGGGTATAATACAATTCGAGGGTGAGGCCAAAAAGTAATAACGACACTTTCTCCATTATCTCTTTTGGCCGCTTCAATCACTCGTTTTAAGATTTTTTGATGACCAAAATGAACCCCATCAAAAGTGCCACTTGTCACAACGGCATTTTTTAAAGGAGTTATGGATGAAATATCTGTATGAATCTTCATTGTAGGGATACTATTTCATCTATTGTTGAGGCATTTTCTAATTTGAATTCACCTATTCTAGTTCTACATAAAGCAGATAAGTATGCACCTACTTCTAAAAACACCCCAACATCACGTGCGATGCTTCGTATGTAGGTGCCTTTTGAACAGACGATTCGAAAGTCGATTTCGGGTAAATTAATTCGAGTGATTTCAAATTCTTTTATTTCTACTTTTCTAGATTTAATTTCCACATGATCACCCTTCCGAGCACTTTTATAGGCACGTTTCCCATTTACTTTTACCGCAGAAAATACAGGTGGAATTTGGTCTATCCAACCTGAAAATTGTGTAGTGACAGATTTAATTTTCTCTTCAGTAAGGTGTTCAATATCTTTTTCTGAATCTATTTCTGTTTCTAGGTCAAATGAAGGAGTAGTCTTGCCAAGGACAAAAGTGCCTGTATATTCTTTTTCTTGTGCTTGAAAGTTTTCTATTTGTTTGGTCATTTTGCCCGTGCATAAAATCAACAAACCTGTAGCAAGTGGGTCAAGCGTCCCTGCATGACCTATTTTTTTTACTTTCAAAGCATACCTTAATTTTTTAACTACATCAAATGATGTCCATTGATATGGTTTATTGACTAGTAGCACTTTGGCTTCATCTACTTTTAATGGTGTCTCACTCATTATTTAAGAAAAAATGATAACAGTTAGTCCTATGAGGATACAATATATAGCGAAATATATAAGTTTACCACGTTTTACGATGTTCACCATCCAAGCACAAGCAATAATTCCTGAAATGAAGGCAGCTAAAAATCCTACCGAAAGAACAGATACATCGACATGGTTAGCGAGTTCGGGTTGTTCTATAATTTGTTTTATCTTTAGTAGCATTGCACCTAAAATAGGAGGGAGTACCATCAAAAAAGAAAATTTAGTAGCTTTCTCTTTGTCAACACCAAGAAGAATAGCAGTAGAAATTGTAGCACCTGATCTTGATATTCCTGGAAGAATAGCAACTGCTTGTGCTAAGCCTATAAAAAATGCTTTCCAATAGCTCACTTCCTTTTTTGGGTTTTGAGCA
>JAOULS010000251.1 GCA_029881895.1 Cyclobacteriaceae bacterium
GTGCCACTTCGAGGATGACCCAATATAAAAATAGGAGGTAGTGGCTTAGTAGCTTTTATTTTTTTGTCGAAATAAAGACTTTCAAATAGTTGAAAAGGAATATTAAGAAAAGAAATAATGGTAATGGAAATGCCTTTTAATAGATAGGGAAAACTAATATCAAATCGATGTTTTATTAGTAGATTAATCCATGTGGTGAAACGTATGCCTAATATGGTATGTTTGAAAATAGACAGGTAGTTAGTAATCTTATATTTTATTTGCATAGCGCTGCCCAACTTTTTTCTTATATTTCAACAAAGATAAAAACAAACCGTTATTAGTTTGGTTGTATAGAATGTTAAATGTAATGAGTTTTATGATTAACCGTATTGTTTTTTTTTTCTTACTAATACTACCTCATACTTTGCAATCGCAAACGATTAGCATTATCGGTCATGTAGAAGAAAAGGATTTAAATGAACCAATACCTTTTGCACATGTTTTTTTTAAAGGAACTCAGCAAGGTACTACTACGGATAGTAATGGTGATTTTTCACTAAAAATAAAGAATGGTGTGTTACCATCCGACACCTTAGTGGTGTCATCATTAGGGTATGAAACAAAACGGATACTTGTCGATGTTACTACTAAATTGAACATTTATTTAGTGCCTGATTTAGTAATGATTGATGAAGTGGTGGTTATTTCGGGAGAGAATCCCGCTTTTGGTATAATGGAGAAAATTATTTCTCACAAAAAAGAGAATAACCCTTCTTATTTAGAAAATTATTCCTGTAATGAGTATTCAAAGATTCGTTTTGACCTTAATCATTTCACCGAAAAAATAAAGGATAATTATTTATTAAAGCCTTTCGATTATATATGGGACAATGTAGATACCACTTCAGAGGGGGTTACCTACTTACCTGTTTTATTGGTGGAGCAATTGTCTAGTCACTATTATCGAAAATCACCAAAAAAACAGAGAAGTGTAATTACTGCTAAAAAAATCACAGGACTGCCTGGCCCTAAGATTATGGAATTTGTTGATGATTTATATTTTACTCCAAATGTTTATGATGAGTATGTTGTGATACTAGATAAAAATTTCCCTAGTCCGTTAAACAGTAACTACAGATTGCATTACGATTATTATTTAGATAGTACTGGGACAGGAGAAAATAAGGAATATAATATCTTGTTTTTGCCAAAACTGAAAAGGGAGTTAGCTTTTACAGGAGAAATGAGTATTGATGCAAAAAGTTATGCTGTAAAAGAAATATCGCTGCGGTTTGATATCATGGCAAACGTTAATTTTGTTCGAAGCTATTTAGTACAACAGAAATATGAGAAACTAAACAACGCTCATTGGGTACTATCAGCATCTAATGTGATTGGAGATTTTACCGTAATCGAAAATTCCTCGGAATTGACAGGTTTTTTTGGAAGGAAGACATCAACATTTTCAAATCATAAGATAAACACGACTTTAATTGATGAAAAATTGAAAGGAATAGAGACGATTACAGAAATGGATAGTGCGGAAGTGTATGATGACCGATTTTGGAATCAAGAACGACCCGACTCACTATCCAAGCACGAACAATCTGTGAAAAACATGGTGAATCGTCTTGAAAATGATCCAAAATTTATAGTTAGAAAAAAATTATTAGTCGGTATCGCCACGGGTTTTGTCCCTATTAAACAGTTTGATGTTGGAAATTTATATTCCTTCTACAGCTATAATCGTATTGAAGCGTCAAGAATGAAATTAGGGTTTAGCTCTAATAAAAAATCTACCCATTCTTTGTTAGGGTCAGCTTTTATAGCGTATGGTGTTAGAGACAAACGGTTCAAATATGGAGCAGACATTCAATGGCGATTAGGTAAAAAAAATAAAACAAGGTTGGGTATTTATCTTACTGATGACATCGTACAGTTAGGACGTAGTTTTAATGCGATTCAGATAGATCATATTTTGAGTTCATTCGTACAAATTGGAGATTTGACCTCCCGAGTGTATGCTAAGAACTATAATGCTTATTTTGAACACAATATTGCAACAGGTCTAGTAGGAAGGTTGAATTATTTTAATACTACTATTCGCCCTACAGATACGGTGACATTTAGAAGCTATAGTGAAACAGGGAGTATACAAAACGATTATAATTATGCTGTTTCTGGACTGGACTTTACTTTAAAATTTAATTGGCAGAACAAGAATATTCGTGGAATAGTGTATGATAAGGATGATGTAAAGAAAAGTTTTAGAAAATTCCCTGATGTGATGCTTCATTATAAATATGCAGGAAATGAGTTTGGATCTAGTTTAAATTTCAGTAAAATAAAGGGTTTTATAAATCAGCAAGTCCGTCTGAAGAATATAGGATATTTTAAATATTATATTGAGGCAGGGAAAACCTTTGGAGTAGTACCTTATCCTTTTCTAGATACACCATTTAGCAATCAATTAGTGCTGTCTGATGATTTCGGGTTTAATTTGATGAACTGCCTAGAATTTGTTGCAGATCAATACGTAATGGCAAACGTGCAGCATCATTTTGATGGAGCTATTTTAGATAAAATACCTATGTTAAATAGGTTGAAATGGAGAAGTTTTATTTTTGCAAAGGGATATTGGGGTTCATTAACAGATAAAAATTACCAAAAGAAATATATACTGGCAGACAATATGAACAGGACTACGGAACCTTATTTTGAAGTGGGTTTTGGTTTTGAAAATATTTTTAAAATTGCTAGAATGGATTTTGTATGGCGACTGAATGATACTACTTTACCTGATACGTATAATTTTATAATTAAGCCTTCATTTAGCTTCTCTTTTTGATAATGAATTTGTGATTGAAGTTAACAAACAAATCCAGTGACAACAATATCGTCTGTTTGTTCGTGATTTTTCATCCATTTATTTATTTCTTCTTCAAGTTTTTCTTTCTGCTCTTTAATTTTGAGTGGTTGAATTTCGGTAAGAAGGATTTTAAATTTTTTGGTCATAAACTTTTTGCCATTTGGCCCTCCAAATTGATCAGCATAACCATCAGAGGTCATATAAAAAGAATCTCGTGTTTTGAATTTTATATAGTGATTTTCAAATTTTTTAGTGTCAATAATAGAGTCACCAATCGAGGCTTTACTTCCTTTAATTTCATTAAATTCTCCATTTATAAAATAATATAATGGTCGATTAGCACCAGAAAATGTGGTTGTATTTGTCTTATGATTTACTAGGCAGATACCCACATCCATCCCGTGAGTACCTGTACTATTGTTTTTTTCTTTTTGAAGAGAGTGTGTTAACCTACCATCAAGTAGATATAGTATTTCGGTAGGATCAGTAATGCCTTCTATGTCGATAATTTCATTTAATATAGATATCCCCATGATTGTCATAAATGCACCAGCTATTCCATGCCCAGTACAATCGGCAGTAATATAAATATCACAATTATTTTTACTTGTGTACCAATAGAAGTCTCCGCTAACAATATCTTTTGGTTTAAAAAGCGTGAAAGATTTGTTGATAATGTTTGAAGAAACATCAGATGATAAGATGGAATTTTGAACACTTTTTGCATAATAGATGCTCTCGGTTATGTTTGCATTTTTTTCTTCAATGATGGATTTTTGAATCTCAATTTCATTTCTATGTTTAATGATTTCATTGGTTTTCACTTCTAGTAATTTCTTGGTTTTTTTTATTTCTTGATATTCTCTGAAAATTACAATTGTAAGAGATATTCCCATCAATGAAAAAATTAGTAAGCTCGTGAAAATAGTTTTATCATTTTGTAACCTTTGATTTTGTAGGTCGTTTTTAGTTTTCAAGTATTTTATTTCTTTTTGCTGTTGATCAAAGTCATAGGAGCTTTCTAGTTTAGCAATTTTACGATTACTTTCTTCATTTAATAAACTATCCTTTACACCGTTGTGGAGTTGAAGAAAACTATACGCCAAAAAATAATCGCCTTTAATGAAATTAGTTTGTGCTAGTGATTCATAAATCGTATTTAATAATAATTTATCTCCTGTTTCTTGCACTAAGGAAAGTGCTTCATTGTAGAAGTCAATTGCCTGTTCGTGGTTACCCATAGCACTAAACACAATTCCAAAATTATGTAATGCATTTGCCTGTCCATTTAAGTTGTTATCCCTTTGTTCGTACACTAAGGATTTATTATAGTATTCAAGTGCCTGTTCTAATTTCCCTAAATTATAATATGCATTACCAATATTGGTGTAAGGAACGAAAGCTTGAGATTGTTTATTCTTTTGTTTTTCGTACAGCCGCTCAGATTTAAGATAATATTCCAATGCGTCATTGTGTCTATCCATGTTGGCGTAAACATTACCAATATTGTTAAGTGTACCGATTAATTGTAGATTATGACCAATGCTTTCAAATTGTTCGTTAGCCTTAAAAAAATATTCTAACGCTTTATTGTACTCACTTTTGATTGAG
>JAOULS010000029.1 GCA_029881895.1 Cyclobacteriaceae bacterium
GTAGGGGCTGTAAATGTTATTAAAGTTAATACAGAATCTTCTGGTGAGAAAAAATTGATTGGTCACAATACAGATTATTTAGCTTTTAAAAATTCGCTAGTGAATTGGTTGAAAGGTAAAGAGGTACAAGCATTGGTGTTAGGTACAGGTGGCGCATCTCAAGCGATATGTACGACTTTGAGTGAACTGTCAATTCCTTTTTTAAGTGTTTCACGGAGTTCGGAAAAAGGATTGACGTATGACGAAATTAGTAGTAAGCCTGAGTTAGTTGAGCATCATCGTCTTATTATAAACACGACCCCTTTAGGTATGTTCCCTAATGTTGATCAATACCCAATGATTGACTACGCTTTACTCTCAAAAGATTATTTTCTTTATGATTTGGTTTATAATCCAGAAGTGACACTGTTTATGAAAAAAGGGAAAGCTCGTGGAGCTGAAATTAAAAATGGGCTAGAAATGCTTCACTTGCAAGCAGAATATTCTTGGGAAATTTGGAATAAATAACTAAGCTGCAGGTATTTTTATATCGAAGCGGGTGCCTTTATTGGTGGAGTTATTTAGAGAAATAGATCCTCTTATTTTTTTAATTCCTGATTTAGCAGCATAAAGACCAAGTCCCACACCTTTAGAATTTTCATTCCCTTTTTGAAACATTTCAAAAATTAAACCTTGTGCATCATGAGTTATGCCAATTCCATTGTCCTCAAAACGTATTGATATATATTTATCCGTACGATTCCCAATAATTTTAATGTATGGTTTGTCAATATTTAATAAGGAATTAAACTGTATTCCGTTTTTGAATAACTCAGATAATACCATTGTAATGATTTCTCTATCTACATGGGCGATTAAGTTGGATTGAAATTCACTAATAAATTTAATGCCTTTTGCCGACAATTCTTCTTTAAACTTAATAGCTAGATCGTGCACTAGCGGTGCAATTTCAATTTGTTCAGATATGATTTTTTTATTTTTTATTTCATATACATGATTTATACTTTTTATAGTATTGTATAGCTTGTTAGTCGTGTCATTGATCATATAAATGTACCCTAACGCATTGTCGTCTTTGATGTCTTTAACCGCTAACTGATTTAGTCCAATTAAAGTAGTTAAAGGCCCTTGAATATCGTGAGATGAGCGGTAAAGGAATGATCTTAACTCTTCATTTACTTGTTGAAGTTCACTTGTTCGTTTTTCAACTTTAGTGTTTAATTCAATGTTTTTTTGCTCAATAGCTACTTTTGCTGAGGCTAGTTGAATATTGTTCTCCTTTATAAACTCATTTTGAGTTTTGATTTCTTCATTTCTATCCGCTAACATTTCTTTATGTAACTCTTCTTTGTTAAACGATGTTCTAACATATGAAAAAAGTAAAAAGGTAAACGGAAGTATTGCGATAAGAGCTAATACAATATTTTTTAATAGTCGTATTCGTGCAGTTGAAATAAATTCATCGAATTTTTCATCAACCTGAAGAAGTGCAATTACTTTTCCCCTACTATTTTTTATTGGAGCATAGGCCGAAAGCCATTTGCCATTTTCGCTGTCATATACATCTAACGTACCTCCACTTTTCATGTTTTCTACTACTTTGTTAGGAAAATTTTGATATGAATGCCTATAATATGGATGAATAGCTGAAGTGCCTATGAATTCGAATTCGTTCTTGTGTCTATTAAAAATCATGGTGTATACAGGGCTACTAAGCCCGTTTACTAGTCTTATTTTTTCTAGAATTTTATGAAGTTTACCATATAAAAGATCGTCATTGTTGTCTGTGATATCGTTTTTGAATGGATGTCTCTCACTTATTTCTTCATGAAGATTTCCGTCAATCATAAAAGAAGCGGTGTTCGCTATACTTTTCAGTCTTTCTAGAACAGCCGTTTTTGAATTATTAATATCAGAGAAATAAGAATAGATGATAAAGTAAATAACTAAAACATGGATGCTAGAAAACATTAGCCCCATTAGTCGGTTACTCTTTTTTTTAATTTTATATTTAGGTGTGAAGAACAATAGTTTCGATTTTAATGTATCGATATTAACGCTATGTGTTTGTTTTAGGTTAATACTATTTCACGAATAGTCATTTTCATGACATTAATTATATGGTTTAAGTATTTGAAATAATTAATCCATTGTCGTCTAAATCAGTTGGTTTTCCAAAACGACCGTTTTCTTCTTTGTTTTCTAAATTTAAAACTCCACGAGGACAAACGGATGAACATACTCCACACCCCACGCAAGATGACCTTACAATATTTTGACCTCTTTGTGCATACCATCTTACATCTATACCCATTTCGCAATAGGTGGAACAGTTTCCACAAGAGATGCATTGCCCTCCATTTGTGGTAATCCTAAATCTTGATTTAAAACGTTGTATTAACCCCATATATGCAGCCAGAGGGCATCCAAATCGGCACCAAACCCGATTCCCTAGTATCGGATAAAAACCAGTACCTATAATTCCAGAAAAAACAGCTCCGATTAAAAATCCATAACTTTTTTGAATGTCATAAGTAGAAATCCCAATGAATTGGCTGCTTCCTGTGAAATAAGTGTATAAAGTGGCACCTGTCATTATAATAGCTAAAACTAATACACTATGAATAAGATATCGCTCAATTTTCCACGCTTTTTCTGATTTATCAGACAGTTGCCGGTATGGATCACCGAGTGTTTCTGCAAGACCTCCACAGCCACAAACCCATGAACAATACCATCGCTTCCCATAAAAATACGTAAAAGTAGGTATGATTAATAAGGAGAAAATTACTCCCCATACAAACATAAATAGTCCAATATTTCCAGATGCGATAAGACCATTAATGTTCCACTCGAAGAAAAAATCATAATCTAGTGGCCAAGCATTTTTAAAATCCATGTAGGGCAAATTAAATCGCATTAAAATTTCAGGTATTAAAAAAGCGAATGCAATTTGAAAAAACAGTACCGTTCCAGTACGTAAAAGTTGATAATTGCTGTGTCGGTATTTTATAAACATCCGAACAGCCATAACTGACATTATCGTACAATAAATGAAGCCGTACAAAAACCATTGGCTAGAAGCATTTCCACTTATTGCCATACTAATCGGATTCACGATTAAAATTTGGTTGGTTAATAGTGCTGGAAAAAAATATAGAATGATATAAAATAGAACAAGATACACAAAGCTTACCCACCCTATCCACCCTCGGTTGGTGGCACTACTTTGAAAAATTTTGTTATTTTTTATACCCGGAGAACCCAATAATATCACATCAGGAAGTATGTACATCAATGAACCCAAAATGCTTAAACCGAAAGTGAGGAGAAATATTAGCCATTCATAGTGCATGTATATACCAGTAGAAGATGATTTTATTAATTGAAAAACAGCCACCTGCGGACTGTCCCACATTACTTTGTCCCATTGTTGTTTTGCTTTTAATTCGTTGTTAGCTGAATTATAAATTTTTGCAAATGTAGACGAAATAGGGATAGGTGATAGGTATGTTTTATTGCCTAAAGCACCTTCTACTTGAATGCCAATGTTTTCATATTGCTGTTCTGATAATGATTGTTTAATAATATCCTTGGTGGGGGTGAATTCACCTAAGAATGTTGATAATGTAAAAATGAACAACCCTAACATAAAGATGAGAAGACCAATATTTTTGATTATTTTCATAATGTAAATAAACTTCTTAATTAATTTTTTTCATAGTAGCAACAATACCGTTATCAGGAAATTTGGCGTTGAATACATTGATAATTTCTTCCTCATGTCTAGTAAAAAATTCGGGATCGAAATTAGCTTCTTTCAAATTTCTCAAGACAAATTCAATGGTCTTTGTTTCACGTAACCATTTGTCAAACACCTCGTGTCGCATTCGTATCCCGAAGGTGTTTATACCCATTATAGTGTGTTGAGTTTTGCTAAATATAATATGAACGCATTTCATGCCACCTTGATGCTCCCAATATATTTCATCTTCATCTTCTGATCGAGTAGCATTTACAAATCCATACGTTTGGTACTCAATGTCAAAAAATTTCGCAGAATTAAACCATATCCCAGGTCGGTAAGACGTTTTATTATTACAAATCGTTTGTGCGACTACTTCTCCCATTATTTTCCCAGTATACCAAACTTGCTCTATTGCCTTTCTTCCTTTTGGAGGAAGCCTATGTTCAGCACAATCACCTATGGCATATACATTTGGTAGGTTTGTTTCTAAATATTCATTCACTAAAATTCCTTTATTCATTTCAATAGGAGTACTTTTTAAGAAGCTGATGTTTGGGTGAACACCAACAGTAAGCCCTACAAAATTGCATAAAATTTCTTCTCCTGTAGTAGTCGTAATTGATTTTACACGTCCATTACCATCATCTGTTATTTCTTTAAGTTCTGTTTCTAATCTTAAATCAACATGATGACTTCTAATGTGTTTATTGATTAAAGCTGATTCTTGCTCTGGCAATACTATGTTCCAAAAGCTTTTTTCTCTTACAAGAAGAGTGACAGAAATATTTCTAGAAATAAACATTTCCGCCATTTCTACACCAATCAACCCCCCTCCAACAATTACTGCATGACGAATATTTTTAGAGTATGCCTCTACTTTTTCTAAATCTTGATAACTATAAAATCCTTGAACGCCAGTTAAGTCTTGCCCAGGCCAACCAAACTTGTTTGGTTTTGATCCTGTGGCAAGAATAAGTTCATCATAGTCTAAGACGTTACCACCATCAAAGTAGAGTCTGTTTTTTGTGAAGTCAATATCTTTTACAAGTCCTTTTTTTAATTCTAGTTTATTTTTTTTCCAAAAATGATCTTCATAAGGCTTTGTGTGCTCAAACTTCAGATGCCCCATGTAGATATACATAAGTGCTGTTCTTGAAAAGAAATACTCAGTTTCTGCTGATATAATTGTGATTTTATGATTGCTAGATTTGCGAATATTTCTAGCCGCTGTAATTCCTGATATCCCATTTCCAATAATTGCAATATGTTTCATTAATGTTTAATGTTAAATGTTATGATTATATACAGGAGTTGACCGGTTATGTTATGTCAAGATGATGACAAATACTAAACAATGATAAATAATTTGTAACCAAACAAAGCGGAATTATCGTTTATGTCAATAATTTAAACAAAATTTAGATGATGAAAAAAATTAATGTATTAATTATTGTTGCAGCTTTCACAATTGGAAATGTTGAAGCTGAGGTTGTTTCATTTTTTAATAAAACAGATGTTTTTGTTAAAAAATATGTAAATAATGGAAATGTGAACTATAAAGATGTAAAAAGAAATTTTACAGAAATAGAATCACTCTATGCTACCATTGGCGCTATGAATTTAGATGATAGTGATGAAGTCTCAAAAAAAGCATTTTATCTTAATGCATATAATTTGATTGTAATTTATCAGATAAGTAAATATTATCCGTTAAAGTCTCCTATGGACCAGAGTGGTTTTTTTGATCGTGTGAAGCATAAAGTGGCAGGAGAGAGTTTAACGCTAAATGAGATTGAAATAAAGAAAATAATACTAATTTATAAAGACCCTAGAATTCACTTTGCTCTTGCATGTGGAGCTGTTAGTTGCCCTGAGTTGGCAAGTTTTGCCTACCAGCCTAAAATATTAAATGAGCAACTTGATGCACGTACCAAAAAAGCGATTAATGACCCCAAATTTATACAGTTAAGTAGTAAGGATAATTTAGTTAAAATTTCAGAAATTTTTAAATGGTATAAAAGGGATTTTACAGGAAATGGAGATACAGTATTGGGGTTTATTAATCAATTCAGAAACAGTCCAATACCTAGTGGGTATACGCAAGATTATTATCAGTACAATTGGAATTTAAATGAAATGTAGATCGTGGATTTCTCGAATTTGGCGTGTGCTATCTATTGAGGCCGTTGTGAAATATTTTGTAATGAGGTAAAAAATAGTTGGTGGAGTTTGTAATCTCATTACGTCATGATATTACCAGTGGTATTTTAATCCAAAATTCAGTTCCTTTTCCTTTATTACTGCTTACATTAATTTCTCCTCCTATTAGTTTGATGTATTTTTGAGATATTGTAAGACCTAATCCTGTACCTTCATAGTTGCCTTTCTTTTGAGCTTCTCGCTCAAAGGAGTTGAAAATATGCGGAAGAAATTCAGGGCTTATTCCAATACCAGTATCAGCAACCGTTATAATAGCGTAATGATTTTCTTTTTTAATACTCACATTTACAGTCCCATTATTGGTGAATTTGATGGCATTTCCAATGATGTTATTGAAAATTTGATATAAGATTGAGGTTGTCGCTAAACAAGTTAATGGAGCGTCATTGGTAATCAATTCAAAATTTATATTTTTTTTAATAGCAATAGGTTGAAGAAGAGTGAATGATCCTTGCAGGAGTTCAATAATATCTACATCTTCCAGTACAATCTCTTCATTTTCGGTTTCCTTTCTTGATAGTTCAAGTATCCCTGTGATTGTACTCAAAAGCTTGTGGCTACATTCCTTTTGTAATGCCACTATTTTAAGTAATTCTGCATCTTTATGATCCATTTCAATTAGCTCTGAAAGACCAATAATTCCGTTGATTGGTGCTCTAACTTCATGCGACATATTCGCTAAAAAGTTAGTCTTTAATCGATTCATTTCTTCCGCCTTATGTTTTGCTTTCTTAAGCATTTCATTTACATTTTCCAATGTTTTGTTTTGAAGGTGTAAAGTGGTAGCAATGCTTTCATTAGCGAAATGTAGATTCCAAATAATGTATAGTATCAAAATCATTATTACTATATACGCAATGGCCTGCTCGAATGGGTTGAGTGGAGCTGCTTCTAAAGAAATCCACTGTATTCCTTTAAGTTCGAAAATTAAAACACTTAGCAGACCTGCAAGTTGAATGCTAGAATAAATTATTGCCCACCTTACTTTAAGGAATAAAAAACTAAAAATTCCTGAGACAAAAAAAATGGAAAGTGTTGAGTAGTCTACCGTTTGAAAAATGATAAATATATTTGATAAAATTGTAAGTGACATAGTCAGTACAAGAATATGAGCTACGATTGAGATAGATTTCCTCCATTTCATTATATATAACAATGAAATCATTATTACGTCAGCCATTAAAGCTCGAAAACCAACTTCTGTTGAATTCATAAGAAAACCAATAATTCCAATAGATAAAGTCAAGATGACGCCCAACAAGATCACATGAAATAGGATGGTTACTTTGGAATTATAAATGGAATCCTCACCTAGTAGATCACCAATAAAATATGTTTTTATTTTCTTCACTATAGTCAAATATAATAACTAGCCTAAAGTTAATAATTATTATGAAGGTAAGGTTTGATAAAATAGAATTTTGTTATTTGAGTAAATCCTAAAACACACACACACCTCAAAATTTTTCGACACTCAGCTTCTAATAAGATAAGTTGATTGATGGCTTGTCCTTAACGGTTGTTAGTCCTTTGCTGTATTTAGGCAACCTTCACTTTTTTTGTGATGATTATCCTTTTTTGATGAATTTATAGTTTTGTCTCTTTTAAAGCTGTTCAGGTGGTTGTTGTCTTAGCAGTTTTTATTTAGATATAATACCGCTTGTATAAAAGAAGTGTTATATGTCATTTTATAGATGTAATTTATTCCCTATATATAATTGAGATAATTAAACTTACACATAAACTAAGGAGGATAATTTTGAAAAGACGAGATTTTGTTAAAATTGCAGGGATGGGTGCAGGAGCAACGATGCTCCCGTCTGTCCCTATTTTCGGGAATGCTATTTCCGAAGAAATGCTACTAATTCCAGGAATTGATGTAGCGGCAAAAAAAGTACTAGCCGATGTTGCCTTAAATACAGCGAAGTCACTAGGCGCAACATATGCCGATGCGCGAATCGGAAGGTATTTAAACCAATATGTGTTTACACGAGAAGAGAAAGTTCAAAATGTAGTAAACACAGAATCATTTGGGATTGGGATTAGAGTGATTGCCAATGGTACTTGGGGTTTTGCATCTACCAATAATGTGAGTGATGAAGGGATAAAAAAAGCTACTGAGCAAGCTATCGCCATTGCGAAAGCTAATGCTAGGATTCAGAAAGAGCCTGTTAGATTAGCTCCTGAACAAGGGTATGGAGAGGTAAGTTGGAAAACACCAATAAAAAAAGATTTTAAAGAGGTGCCTGTATCCGAAAAAGTGGATTTATTGCTTTCAGCGAATGCCGCAGCAATGGAAAACGGTGCAAACTTTGTTAATTCAGCCTTGTTTATGGTGAATGAGCAAAAGTATTTCGCATCTACAGAAGGATCATATATCGATCAAGATGTGCATAGAATTTGGCCTACTTTTGGCGTAACCGCCATTGATAAAGAAAAAGGTAAATTTAAATCTCGTCAGGCGTTGAGTTCTCCTATGGGTATGGGGTTTGAATATTTAGATGGAGATTCTAGTCAAAAAATTGACGGCCCTGGAGGAGTGAAATTATACAAACATAGCTATGATATTGTTGAAGATGCTACAGAGGCAGCCAAACAAGCGAAAGAAATGCTTGGTGCTAAATCTGTAGAGCCAGGAAAATATGATTTAGTGTTAGAGCCGAATCATTTAGGACTTACTATTCATGAATCAGTTGGTCACCCACTAGAATTGGATAGGGTACTTGGGTATGAAGCAAATTATGCAGGAACTAGTTTTGCTACAATTGATAAATGGAAATCAAAGAATTTCGAATATGGTAGTGACTTAGTGAATTTAGTAGCTGATAAAACACAGGTGGGGTCACTTGGTGCTGTAGGGTATGATGATGAAGGAGTGAAATGCAAGAAATGGGACTTAGTACGCAATGGTGTATTAGTAAATTATCAAGCTATACGTGATCAAGTGCATATGCTTGATCAGAAAGAATCACATGGGTGTTGTTACTCGCAGAGTTGGAATGATGTTCAATTTCAGCGAATGCCTAACGTTTCGTTAGAGCCTGGTAATGATAAGTATTCGGTAAACGATATGATTAAAGATGTTGAGAAAGGGATTTATATTGCTGGTAGAGGTTCTTATTCTATTGACCAACAACGTTATAATTTTCAATTTGGAGGTACAGTATTTTATGAAATTGAAAATGGCGAAATAAAAGGGATGTTAAATGATGTAGCATATCAGTCGAATACCAAGGAATTTTGGAATTCATGTGCTAAAATTTGTGATAAAGATGATTACCGTATGTTTGGATCATTCTTCGATGGTAAAGGACAACCTTCACAAGTAAGTGCCGTTTCGCACGGTTGTTCTACAACTCGTTTTAACGGAGTTAATGTAATCAATACCGGTAGAAATATTTAATTATAAAAAAGATAAAATGGCAATATATTCAAAAGATGAAGCAAAGCGAATAATGGAAAAAGCATTAAGCTTTTCTAGTAGCGATAGTTGTGAAGTGAATCTTGATGGAAGTGAAAGTGGAAACATTCGATATGCACGAAATACTGTATCTACGGCTGGTCATCGTTCAAATCAAAATTTAGTAGTACAAGCAAATTTTGGAAAAAAAGTAGGGACAGCTACGGTAGATGAATTTGATGATGGATCGTTAGAGCGAGCCGTTAAGAGAGCAGAGGAATTAGCTCAACTTTCTCCCGAAAATCCTGAATTCATGGAACCGTTAGGGCAGCAAGAGTACTTGGAGTCAAAAACTTTTGTAGAATCGACAGCGAATATCACACCTGAGTTTAGAACAAAGGTGGCAGAAGATAGTATAAATCCCGCAGCAGCGAAGGAGGTTACAGCAGCAGGGTTTCTAGATGATTCTTCTAGCTTTAGTGCTATGATGAATACCAATGGGTTATTTGCGTATAATCGTGAAACCAATGCTAACTTTACAGTAACTATGCGTACCAATGATGGTACAGGGTCGGGCTGGGCTACTAGAGATGTAAATGATGTTGAAAAATTGCAGGCGAGCGAAGCTTCGAAACGTGCGATTGATAAAGCACTTATGAGTAGAGAGGCGAAAGCAATTGAGCCTGGAAAATATACAGTGATTCTTGAACCATCAGCGGCATCAGGCTTAATCGGAAATATGTTTAGGGCTTTTAACGCTCGTTCGGCAGACGAAGGGAGAAGTTTTATGTCGAAAGAAGGAGGGGGGAATAAGTTAGGAGAGAAAATAGTTGATGAAAGAGTAAACATTTATTCTGACCCACAGAATATTGAAGTGCCTTCTTCGCCTTGGAATGGTGCAGGACAGGCAAGAAAAAAAATGAATTGGGTTGAAAATGGAGTTGTCAAGAATCTATTTTACAGTAGGTATTGGGCGAAAGAAAAAGGAGTTGAGGCAGTTCCATTTCCTAGTAATGGGATAATGGAAGGAGGCGATGCTTCATTAGAAGATATGATTAAGGACACCAAGAAAGGGATACTGGTTACTAGGTTATGGTATATCAGAACGGTTGATCCTCAGACATTATTATACACAGGTCTTACTCGTGATGGTACTTTTTTTATTGAAAATGGAAAAATAAAACACCCTGTTAAGAATTTCAGATTTAATGAGAGTCCAATTATTATGTTGAATAATTTGGAAACATTAGGAGTGCAAGAACGCGTCAATGGAAATCTTATTCCTTTCATGAAAGTGAGAGATTTTAATTTCACTAGCTTGTCCGATGCTGTATAATTTTAATGTATAGAAAATGGTGAGGCTATTTGCATATGTGTAAATAGCCTTATTTTTTTACCGTCTATAAAATTGAATTTTAATTTTATAGAGATAACACTCATATTTATGAGACGGATAATCGTATTTAATGAAATCAAATAAATTCTTTTTTACAAGGTTGCAATATGAATCTGGAGACTGGGATACAGATCAGCGCATGCCTTCTAATGTGCTAAATTCATTAATTGAATACACCACGATCGAAGTAGATACGAATGAAAATATAGTCCCTTTAGCTAGTGATGAGCTTTTTGATTGCCCATTCTGTTATCTAAGTGGTCATAAGTTGGTTCAATTCACCAAAAAAGAAAAAGAAAATTTCGATACGTATGTTAACAATGGCGGCTTTGTGTTTGTCGATGATTGCAATCATGATATTGATGGACTTTTCGCCAAATCATTTGAGCAGCAAATGGAAACGGTTTTTGGTGCAAAAGCATTAAAAAAAATACCTAACAACCACCCTATATATCGCTCTTTTTTTGAATTTGAAAAAGGGCCTCCTACCACTTCTCAGGAACTAAATGGTTGGGGTGATGATATTGTTCATGATTACCTAAAAGCAATTGAGGTGAATGGAAGGGTAGGGGTGCTTTATAGTAACAAGGATTATGGTTGTGAATGGGATTATGATTTCCGAAATAAACGTTGGTATAAAATAGATAATACGCGCTTTGCAGTTAATATTGTGATGTATGCGCTTACTTCATGAAACTATGGGAATTACAATTACTACCGAGGAAGAAATAAATGATTTGTTAGAAAAATTGCCAAAACTAAAAAGTGAAATTGGCAAAATTATCATAGGTCAAGATGATGCTATTGAACAAATTTTAATTGCACTATTAGCTGGAGGGCATGCTTTACTGGAAGGAGTGCCTGGACTGGCAAAAACATTAATGGTACGGATATTAGCAAAAACGATTGATGTTCAATTCAAAAGAATTCAGTTTACACCAGATTTAATGCCTTCTGATATATTAGGAACGGAATTGCTTGAAGAAGACCATAATACAGGAAAGAAATTTTTTAAGTTTAATAAAGGGCCAATATTTTCTAATATTTTACTTGCCGATGAAATCAACAGAACACCTCCTAAAACGCAAGCAGCACTTTTGGAAGCCATGCAAGAATATGAAGTAACGTATGCTGGAAATACCTACCCTTTGGCAAAACCATTTTTCATATTGGCGACTCAAAATCCAATTGAGCAAGCAGGCACCTTTCCACTCCCTGAGGCACAGTTAGATCGTTTTTTACTGTATATTAAGATTGGGTATCCTAACGAAGAGGAGGAAGAAAAAGTATTGACAGCCACAACAGGGGGTGATAATGTAGAGGTAAATCAAATTTTATGTGCAGATGAGGTCATTAAACTTCAATCTTTAGTTCGAGAAATTACGATTAGTGAAGACCTGATTCGTTATGTGAATAAATTGGTGAGATCGACCCGACCAGATACTACTGATTTGGAGTATGTGAAAAAATGGGTACGATGGGGGGCTGGACCAAGAGCAGGTCAATCAATGATTATGACGGCAAAGGCGCGCGCTTTATTGCAAAACCGGTTTGCCGTAACGGAAGAAGATATACAAAAGGTTGTTTTTCCTGTATTACGACATAGGATGCTACTTAACTTTAGAGCGGAAGCAGAGCGCATAACAACCGATAAGGTAACCTCTACTATAGCAGAAAATATAAAAGTGGCTGTTGACTTAAAGCGATAAATTTGAAGAAAGAAATTCAAGAGTTGTTACAACCTGATATTATCAACTCTATTTCAGGGTTAGAGTTAGTTGCACGTGCTGTAGTAGAGGAAAATAGGCATGGGTTGAATAAGAGTGCCGTATTGGGAACAGGAGGGGAGTTTAGTCAATATCGCAGCTACGAACCAGGAGATGATTTGAGACGTATCGATTGGAAATTATATGGAAGGTCGGAAAGGTATTACACGAAATTAGCCGAAGAAGAAACAAATATAAAAGTAAAGTTCATTCTTGATGCCAGTAGTTCGATGAAGCATGAACAGGATGGGCTACAAAAGATTGATTTTGCTAAAGTAATGATTGCCTCTCTAGGCTATTTGAGTTTCCATCAAGGTGATGCTATGGGATTATATGCCATAAACGATAAAAAAACACTTGCGTATCCTTCTACCGTTCATAAACTATATTCGAATTTTTTATATCAATTAATAGAAATAAAAGCAGAGGGCAAGTGGCCTGTTAGCATTCAGTCACTCGATGTATTGCATCAGCCATATGAAAAAGAGTTGATTGTGATTGTTTCTGATATGTATCAAGAAAGAGGTGAAATATTGAATGTTGTCAAGAATGTAAAAACAGAGCTTAATGAAGTGGTATTTTTACACATTATGAGTAAAAATGAATTGAAATTAGCGTACAATGGAGTGGTGACATTAGAAGATTTAGAAACTGGAGAAATACTAAAAGTGAATAGTAAAATGGTTAAAAAGGAGTACTATGAAGCTATTGAAGGTCATTTTAAAGAAATAAAGGAAAAATGCTTAGAAATGGGCGTTTTGTGGCAGGTTTTTACTGTTGGAGACCCACTTTCTGAAGCATTAGTTTCATTTTTAAAACGTAGACAACAATTGTTGTAGATGCTATTTTTATCGCCATATTATCTATTCGCAATGATTGGAGTCTCTATCCCTATTGCTATTCATTTATGGAATCGTAAATCGGGAAGGGTGATAAAAGTAGGAAGCGTCCGTTTTTTGCACGCATCAGAAAGCAGCTCGTATAGTAGTTTACGATTGACAGAAGTCATGTTACTCCTGTTAAGAATATTATTAATTTTTCTGCTTAGTTTGATAATGTCAGGCGCCTATTATTTATCGTCAAATTCAAATATTGATTACAAAACCATACTAATTGATCAAAAATTAAAAAATGAGGGTGAATATGTGTCTCTTTTTGATTCCCTAGCACAATATGAATCACATGATTTGAACACGTATGTTGATACTTTACCATTAGATTATTGGCAAATAATAAAAGCGTTGGGAGACAGATCGGGTGAAGAATTTGTAGTGTATTCCTCGAATCCGTTGCACCTGTTTAAAGGCAAGAAAGTAATGCTCCCTCGTAATGTGAAATGGATATATCTACCGCTCAATAATAAAACATTTATTGTAGGCGCACAGCGTTTTTCTACTGATTCTGTACTGGTAATTTTGGGAAACAGCAATAGTGAAGTACTTAAAATAGATAAATATAAACGACACTATTCAACCCTTACATCGAGGGTTGAAATTGGGGGAATAGAAGTGCTATTTGATAGGGGCGGCAACCAATTTATTTATGATGGTGATTCGATACCTATTTCACAACAACCAATAATAAAATGCAGGGTAGTATACGATGATGAATTTGAGGATGATGTCGCCTATATCGATGCCGCTTTTAAGGCGATTACTACTTCGGGTAGTTGTACAATTAATGGTGATTATGTGCGAACTTCTGATTACATAGCAGAAAGTGCAGACTGGTTTTTTTGGCTTTCAAAGGAAGAGCCGTTAGTAGAAGGAAATGTAGTGCTGTTCGGAGAAGAGTATTATAACAATGGTATATTCTTGCCTAATCAGTATTTGATTGAGTATCGAGTGAATCCAAGATACACTTCTATGACACTACTCTCAGCATTCCCGGAAACGATAGTAGAGTTATTCTTGAAAGATCAATTTAACACTCAACGTAGTAAATACGATAGAAGAAGTGTGGATTATAGGCAATTACGGTCATCGGATACACCAGATGAAATAACAATCACCAAAAAGCAATTGAATTTGTCCAGCATTCTTTGGCCTTTGTTTTTTATCGTCTTAATAGTAGAAAGAATAGTGTCAGCAAAAAGGAAACAATAAATTGAGTAAAACTACTCAACATATCGTAAAAAGAGCAAAACAAAGATGGAGACGAATCGTTTTTGTTGAGTTGTTTTTTATTGCACTATCAATAGGGATGTTGTCTCATGCAATTTTGCGACAATTTGATGTTGTGATTCCTCTACTGATTATTCTTCCTATTTGCTTAGCGATTACTGTTATTATTGGGTTTTTGGTTTTCAAAAAAGACATCAACGATCGGAATGTACTTCGTCTTATAAATAGACAATATAAAGAGGTCGAGGAGAGCGCTCAACTTTTGAACCAAAATGAGGACGAATTAAGTTTCATTGAAAAGCTTCAGCACTCAAAAGTAGTACTTGTATTGTCTCAACTTCAAGTGAAACTTGTTCATAAGCATCGAATTGCTTTATTTTTTCTTTTATTCCTAGTTATTTCTGTACTGTACTCGTTATTCTTTTATTTCCCGAAAGATGAAATAACAAACGAAAGGAGTAAAGATGTTTTGAAAGTGACCCTATCCGATTCATCTCTTAACAGTCACGAAAATTTTATCCCGATTCAAGTAGAAAAGGTCGAATTAGAAATTCGTCCTCCATATTATACCAATCAAAGAAAGTACATACAGAAAAACTGGGATGTGAGTGTCATTGATGGCTCAGTCGTTACATGGAGCTTTCGTTTTAATGGTGACGTTGAAAACGTGCAGTTAAAATTTTCTAATGGAAAATCAGTGACAGTGAAAAATAGCAAGGGTAGTTTTGAAAAGAGTATTAAAATCCATGAACAAGGATTTTATGAGCTGTCTTTTACTGATATGAAAGGGAATGATTACACCTCGGAGTATCATAAAGTGGAAGTAGTAAAAGACAATGCTCCAGAAATAGTAATAGAAGGAATACCTCAGTACTCGGAATTTAAATTTAATGAAGTGGATAAGGTAGATTTCAGCACACTTATAAATGATGATTTTGGACTGCTTGATGCACGTATAATTGCTACGATAACAAAAGGGTCGGGTGAGTCGGTGAAATTTAGGGAGGAGTCATTGGGCTTTGACAATACGCTTCAACAAAATGCTAAAAAGGAATTGCTTGAAAAATCCATTGCATTTAGCAGTATGCGAATGTCTCCAGGAGATGAGCTCTATTTTTATGTAGAGGCGAGGGATAATAGACAACCCAAAAGCAATATTTCAAGAAGTGAAACTTTTTTCCTAGTATTAGTCGATACAGCTAGTTATGACTTTTCTCTTGAAGGTGATTTGGGAGTTGACCTTATGCCTGATTATTTCCGAAGTCAACGCCAAATCATTATCGATACAGAGAAATTGTTAACAAATAAGACAAAACTGAGAAAACAAGAGTTTAACAGTACTAGCAATGAACTAGGGTTTGATCAAAAATCGTTGCGATTAAAATATGGACAATTTATGGGGGAAGAAGATGATTCAGGCATAGCCATTCAAGAAGACGTAGAAGAACTTGAGCAAGAGAAAGACGAAGACGAAGAAGGCAATGAAGTAGATGTGTTAGAAGGCTTTAAACACGATCATGATAACGAAAATGAGCACAATTTAGTAGGCGACCACCAACTAAATGAGGAGGGTGAGGAGGAGGAAGATCCATTAGAAAATTATGAACATAACCATAATTCAGAAGAAATTGCCACTTTTCTGACCACTTCCGTTAAGGGGAAGCTTCGTGCCGCAATGAGTTTGATGTGGGATGCCGAATTGTATTTGAGGCTGTATGAACCTCAAAATTCATTGCCCTATCAGTACAAAGCATTAAAATTAATTAAAGAGATAAAGAACCATGCTAGAATATATGTGCATCGTATTGGGTTTGACCCACCTCCCATTAAGGAGGAAAGTCGTTTGTCGGGCGATTTGGATGAAATTTATTCACAATACAATAAGATATTGACCAAAAATGATGATCTTTTTGTATACACAAGGCAAGTGTTGAGAGGACTAAACAAAGCGGAGGGACAGTTTGATGAAAACCAAAAACATAATTTTATAGCATGCGGAAAGGAAATTTCTAACGCTGCAATTCAGCACCCAGGAAGGTATTTACAAACGTTGCAATGGGTAAAACAACTTTCAGAAGGAAGAGAATTATCCCCTTCACAACTTAACCAACTTCGTGTTGATTTGTTTTCCCTTTTACCAGAGGAGTCAGAACGTCCATCCGGAAAGCAAAATGTATTGACATCATTGA
>JAOULS010000252.1 GCA_029881895.1 Cyclobacteriaceae bacterium
CTCAGCATTAACATTGCTTCGAGAAACGGTTATGGGGCCTGAGTTGTTCGATGCCGCTTTTAAGGAATACGCTACTCGCTGGGCCTTTAAACACCCGATGCCTGCCGATTTTTTTAGAAGTATGGAAGATGCTTCTGCCGTAGATTTGGATTGGTTTTGGAAGGGGTGGTTTTTCACCACCGACTATGTAGATGTTTCGGTAGAAGAAGTGAAGTGGTTTAGGTTAAAAGAGGAATCGCAAGATCCTGAAAACAAGACCAAGAAAGTTAAAAAAGGAGACTTGAATGCTTCAGCCTCGAACGATAATAAGGCGGCTACTGATTTTAGTAATGGGCCAGAAGAAATTACAGTAGTAGATACCGATGCTCGCTATTATGGGGAATTTCAAAACCGTGTGGACGACAATGCGATTCGTGCAAAACTGGAAAACAAAAACATGTATGAAATTAAATTCAAAAACAATGGAGGCTTAGTGACCCCATTACTCGTTGAGTTTACATTTAAAGATGGAAGCAAGCAGTTGGAGAAAATTCCAGCAGAAATATGGAGATATAATGAAAGTGAAGTATCGAAAGTGTTTTTGTTAGATAAGGAAGTAACGAATATTATTCTTGATCCAGAAGCAAAGACTGCTGACACGAATATTGAGGACAATGTTTTCCCAAAAGTTGAAGGCGAATCTAAATTAGATGCTTTTAAAAAGGAAAAATAGCATTGTAGTATAAACAATAGATTTTTAAAACCCCCACGTAAAGACATTACGTGGGGGTTTTTTATTTACAAGTAGGCTCTATTTAAGAATGATCTATCTTTATTGATTAGTTTTACGTTTCATTCTGTTTTCTACCTTTTTTCTTGCTTTCTCAATCATGACAATAGCTTTTTCAATAGTAGTTAACTTCGTTCTAAATGAAAGAATAGCTAATCGAATTACAAATTTACCGTTGATAGTAGTCGAACTTAAAAACACTTCTCCATCGTTGTGTATTTCTTGCATTAGATTTTCGTTATAGGTGTTTTCATCACTATTTTTTGGAGAATACCAAAAATAACTAACCGAAAGGTCGGGTACTGGTCCAATTGAAAACCCAATCTCTGTAAGCCGTTTTCTAAAATAGGTGGTAAGCAATAATTTTTCTTCTAGGCAAGCAACAAATGGCTCAATGCCATGCAATAGAAGTGGTATCCATAATCGCAAACCTCTAAAATGCTTCGTTAATTCAGGCGATACATCCGCAGGGTTCACAGGCATAGACTCATCTATTGCGTCTTGCATATAGTTTGCTTGATAATGATTGGAATGATATACCGCTTCTTTATTTTTTATTAAAACAGCTCCCAATCCATAGGGCAGGAATAGTCCTTTATGAGGGTCAATGACAAGTGAATCGGCTAGCTCTATTCCTTTAAACTGTTCTTTCTTTTGCTCGGTTAAAATAAAAAATCCTCCATAGGCACCATCAATATGATACCATAAATTATTCGTTTTTGCGATTTCGCCAATGGCTTGTAATGGATCGATCGCACCAGTATCGGTAGTGCCTGACGAGGCAATTACTAAGAAAGGATTAAGTCCTTCACGAAGGTCCTTCTCTATTTTTAATTTCAAGTCATCGACACGTATTCTAGAGTGATGATCGAGTTCTAAATGCCGAATAATGACATCTTCTAGCCCAAGAATCCGTATAGCCTTGTGGATACAATGGTGTACTTGTGGACTTAAATAGATAACACTATTGGGAATAGTATTTGATTTAATTCCGTGTTGATCTCTAGCGGCTGTTAAAGCAATCAAATTCGCAATTGATCCGCCAGATGTTAAATTCCCAATGGCAGTTTCAGGAAAACCAAAAATTAATTTCATCCAATCAATTAGTTCATTTTCTATTGACACAGCACCTGGAGAAGCAAAGTACATTCCTGCATATTCATTCGTTACTGCGGCAATATAATCGGCTAGTGCTGATGTGTAAATTCCACCACCCGGGATATATCCCAAGTGTCCTCCAGAAGCGGCATTTATGCCTTTAGTAGCCACTCCTTTTGAATAGAGCGTAAGAATGTCTTGTAGCGATTTTTTACTTCCATCTAATGAAAAAGAATGGGGAGGTGCTATTTCATTTGAGTAAGCATTTGTGTTTTCCAAATCATTGATAAATGTATTCGTATATTCATTTACCTGAGTAATATATTGCTCACGCTCCAAAGAGGTGGGCTCTAATTTTTCTGAAATTTGCTGTAATGCTAAGATTTTTTCTTTAAGATAGTTCACGATGGGTTATGACGGTGATCCTGTAAAGGTATAAAATTGGAATTAGGTTTTTTATCAGGACTTGTCGAAAAGGCGACTGGTTGTGTTTTCAGAAAGCTGAAAATGTTTAAATGCGTTTGCTCTGGGGGAAATGTCTAAATAAAACAAAACACTATCTTTACTTGATACTATGTTTGCCGTATACTAAAAAAGGATGATATTAGAATTCAATTGTAACCATACCGAAAAAGTATGGAATGGAGAAACAACAACAAAATGGGATAGTAAAATTCAAAAAATTGCGTTGCGTAAATTATTTATGATAAACGCTGCACAAAATTATTTGATTTAAAAGTTCCTCCAGGCAACGGTTTTCATCCTTTGAAAGATAATTTAAAAGGATATCACGGCATCAAAATAAATGACCAGTAGCACATAATTTTTATTTGGTCTGGTAATGATGCTAAAAACGTAAAACTTACGGATTATCATTAATTCAACAGTTATGAAAAATTTAACAAACAGACATCCTAGAGAAATACTTGAACAAGAATTTCTGAAGCCACTTAGTGTTACTCCTTATAGACTTGCTAAGTCTGTAAATATACAGCAAACAGCTATTAGCATGGTTATTAAGGGCAAACGAAGTATCACAACTGACACCGCAATGCGTTTTTCTTACTATTTTGGCACAACACCTGAGTTTTGGCTAAACCTTCAAAGAGAACATGACTTGAGAATAACCAAACGATCAAATAAAGCTCTTTTTGATTCAATCGTTCCTTTTGCTATTGGGGCTTAAACGAAAATTTTAGTAAACAATCCGTTCCTTCAAGTTGTAAGTTGAAGAAAATAGAAAGAAGGTTGAATCTATAGTTTAACAGATCTTCAAGGAAATAACTTCTGTGCTAGTGTAAAAATAGCACAGACAGTATAAATAGATACTGTCTGTGCTTGGGGTTATTTTTTTACAGCACTAATGGCATACCAATCTATTTTCCGAGATAGAAACATTGTGATCGCCAATACAATAAATAGCCCTATGCTTCCTACTAAGAGTGCGTAATCTTGCAATTGGAGTATTACGTATATAAACCCAAAAATAAGTGATAAAAAAATGGTCAATAAACCTGTGAGTTTTCGATTATTGAAAATAACAGAAGAATAGCCTACAATTAAAAGTAGCACCATAATAGAAGCGATTAAATAAGCAATATCAAACCCTAAGTGCTCTGTAATGGAAAGAAGAAGTGTGTAAAAAAGACTTAAGGACAAGCCTATCAGGATATATTGAAAAGGATGTATCTTTTTGTTGTTTAAAATTTCGAAAAAGAAATACACGAGAAAGGTAAGCGTTATAATAAGAATAGCATACTTAGCCGAGCGCATATTTTTTTGATAATGGTTGACAGGTAAAAACAAATCTACCCCGAAACTACTTTTTAACACATCATATTTATCCCCTTCCCATTGTTGAGGATAGTTTCTATTAAAATCGAAGACATTCCATTGTGCCTCAAAACCTTCTTTGGTAATCACATGATGATCGGGAAGGTACCTACCATTAAAACTAGGATCTTTCCAAGTGGAAGAAACATTGATGGAGGTCTTTTTTCCTAAAGGCACAAAATTCAATTTTTCACTTCCATTTAGGTTTATTACAAACGAAAATTTTGATGCCTCCCCTTCTTCTAATTTAACCCGTGTGTTTACTCCAGACGAGATAATATCTTTATTGGATACTCCTGGTTCGAACGGATAAATATGTTCATTCCATTTCATACTAATCACATCTTTTATCCCCGCCATATCGGGTATACCGATAGAGATAAATGCATCGTCCCAGAGAACATGCTCAGCTTCTACTTTATAGATCTCAAAACTTGGTGCCGAAAAGCCTCCTTTTATATTTATTTCAGCATTGTATAATGGAATTTGATAGATGCCCCTCTTTCGAACTTCTGGTTTAATGGTGCTTTTTATCTCAATATTTTCAGGTAAAAAATGGACATAATGCATGTGGGAATACACTTTACCTTCATTATCAGTACTAAAACTTTTGTAGGGTATTGTAAGAATAGGCCCTGTAATGGTCTGCTGCCCTCCCCATTT
>JAOULS010000030.1 GCA_029881895.1 Cyclobacteriaceae bacterium
TCATTTTCTTCATCGTCCTCGTTATTATTATCATCGTTGCCTTGATCATCTTGATCCTCGTTGTTGTTATCTTCATCTTGATCATTATCTCCTTCATTTTCATCACCTTCGTCATCGTTATCCCCTTCTTCTTGGTCATCGTCTTCCTCCTCATCATTCGCATTACATTCTCCCAAGGTATCCCCATGTGCTTCGTGAGCAGCCCAAGCAGATTCAGCTATTTTAATAGTTTGTGGGTTACTGGGGTTTCCAGGAGGGATATGACAAATGGTGATTTTTTTTACTTTTTCATCTTCTAAAAGAAGGGAGATGCCTTCTTTTATAGAATTAATGCTTTCTTTTAAAGAGGAATCGTTATTAAAAGAATACGAAAAACTACTTGTGCCTAATAAGAAGAAGCAAAGAATCCACCCTTTTATGATAAGTGATGAATTTAGTGATGTAATATTTTTCATGATTTGTGTATGTTAAAACCTCTATGTACATGCTCTCAATCCCATAAAAAGGGATGTGTGAAAACAAATTTACAACATTTTGTATTATATACATACTAATCAGTTATAAAAAGTAACCTATGCTGTAAATGTTACATGTGCTTTTTAGGTTGTTTTTTAATTTTGATGTTGAATCTAATACATAAAAAATAATGTCTATTTTTGCGATTAAATTTTTGTAATCAGAAAAGCGCAGTAAAGATCATGCATTTAAGTGAACAAGAGGTTGTACGAAGAAATAGTATGGAAGAGTTGAGAAATTTAGGAATCAACCCATATCCATCGGAATTATTTGAAGTAAATGTTAGTGCCAAGGACATACATGAGAACTATGAAAAGCGCAAAATAGATTATAAAAATGTTTCAATTGCTGGTCGTGTGATGAGTCGTAGAGTGATGGGGTCAGCATCATTTGCTGAACTTCAAGATGCAACAGGGCGTATACAAATATACATCCGTAGAGACGATATTTGTCCTGATGAGGATAAAACCATGTACAATACGGTTTTTAAGAAGTTGCTGGATATTGGAGATATCATTGGTGTACAAGGCTATGTATTTACCACGCAAACAGGTGAAATTTCTATTCATGTCACGAAGTTAACTGTACTTACGAAATCGTTAAAACCACTACCCATCGTAAAAGAATCTACCGATGAACAAGGGAATAAAGTTACACATGATGCTTTTGCTGATGCAGAAATGCGATATAGACAGCGGTATGTTGATTTGGTTGTAAATCCTGAAGTAAGAGAGACATTCGTGAAACGCACGAAATTAGTAAATTCTATGCGTAACTATTTAAATGATAAGGGCTATTTAGAAGTGGAGACACCAATATTACAGCCTCTTTATGGTGGTGCTGCTGCTCGTCCTTTTAAGACGCACCATAATACGCTTGATATGACATTGTATTTGCGTATTGCAAATGAGTTGTATTTAAAAAGATTAATTGTAGGTGGTTTTGAAGGAGTGTATGAATTTTCAAAGGATTTTAGAAATGAAGGAATGTCACGATTTCATAATCCAGAATTCACGCAAGTAGAGCTCTATGTGGCCTACAAGGATTATAACTGGATGATGGATACGGTGGAGGCGATGATTGAGCGTGTTGCGATGGATTTACATGGTGACACGAAAGTTCAAGTGGGTGATAATGTGATTGATTTTAAACGTCCATGGAAGCGATTTACTATGTTTGAAGCCATTGAACATTTTACGGGGATAGATATTTCTGACATGAACGAGGATGAGCTGCGTACTACAGCGAAGAAATTGAATGTGTCAATAGATGACACTATGGGGAAGGGAAAGCTGATTGATGAAATTTTTGGCGAAAATTGTGAAGGAAAATTGATACAGCCTACTTTTATTACAGATTATCCTGTGGAAATGTCACCTCTTGCAAAAAAACATAGAGAAAAGGAGGGGCTTGTTGAGCGGTTCGAAGCAATATGTAATGGAAAAGAAATATGTAATGCGTTCTCGGAATTAAACGACCCTATTGATCAACGTGAACGTTTTGAAGAACAATTAGAATTAGGAAAAAGAGGTGATGATGAGGCCATGACCTTGGATGAAGACTTTTTGAGAGCATTGGAATATGGCATGCCGCCAACAGCTGGATTAGGTATTGGCATAGATCGACTTTCTATGATTATGACTAACTCTAACTCTATCCAAGATGTGCTTTTCTTCCCTCAAATGAAACCAGAAAAGCAGATAAAATATGCCACTAATGATGATTATGTTGCTATAGGGGTTCGAGAAGAATTGATTCCTATTTTACAAGAGTTGGGCTTACTTACTATCGAAGAGGTGAAGAATTCGGTTCCAAGTAAACTTTTTAATGATGTATGTGGTATGCGGAAGAAAATGAAGTTGAAAGAGGTGAAAAATCCAACGTTAGAAGACGTGATCTCTTGGGTTGAGAAATAGCGTCATGTAAAAGTATAAATGACTTTCTATATTATTATTTGATAAAGGCCATCATTGTTGATGGCTTTTTAGTTAATTTACATTGAGCGATTTGCTCTCCAACAATTGATATTGTTGGAGAGCAAATACAAAAGTCCTTAAATTGATTAAATAATTGCCTAAGCCGTCCCAAATATTGCGTAATAAGTTCCCTCATGAACCAACTGAAGGGCAGGGAAAGATATTTGATTTATTGGATGATTTTCTTGAAAGTAGTAGTGTAGAAAGACAAATTCTACTAATTAAGGGATATGCTGGAACAGGTAAAACGTCAGTAATTAGCGTATTGGTGAAAGTGCTTCCTTTGTTTAATTATAAGTACGTGCTGTTAGCTCCTACAGGGAGGGCTGCAAAAGTGATTTCTTCATATGCTAAACGAGTGGCTTTTACTATCCACAAACGAATTTATAAAACTACATCCGATAAAGATTCAGGCTCACTGAAATTTAATAAGCAAAAAAACTATTCAAAGGACACAATATTTATTATTGACGAGGCTTCTATGCTGTCCGAAAGTCAAGATTTTGGAGGAAAAGGGCTTTTGAGTGATTTGTTGAATTATGTTTTTCAAGAAAAATCAAATAAACTAATACTGATTGGTGATGGTGCCCAGTTACCTCCTGTTGGTCAAATCATTAGTGCTGGTTTAAATAGAGTACATCTAGAAAGTAATTACGGAGCAGAGGTAAATGAAATTGAGCTTACTGAAGTCATGCGTCAAGGAAAGGGGTCTGGAATATTGGATAACGCAACTAATTTGAGAAATGAGTTAGGTAAAAATGACTTCGATATCAAAATAAGAACCACTAGCTATAAAGACATGTTTCGTATGAGTGGTGAAAAAATGGAGGATGGGATTCGATATGCTTACAGCAAATATGGAATAGAGAATACCACTATTATTTGTCGTTCGAACCAAGCCGCTATTCAATATAATCAGTTTGTAAGAAGGTTTATCCATTTTTACGAAGATCAACTTGAAGCAGGAGATATGCTCATGATTGTTCGTAATAATTATTTCTACACCCCAGACGATACGCCAGGAGGTTTTTTGGCGAATGGCGATTTTGTAATATTAGAGAAGGTATTAAACTACGAAGAACGTTATGGGTTCAATTTCGCAAAACTACAATTGCGAATGGTAGATTATCCTGATCAACCTAGCTTTGAAGCGATGGCTATTCTAGACACCTTGCATTCAAACACTACGGCATTACCACAGGAACTCTCGAAACAACTATATGATTATGTGCAACAGGATTATGCTGATTTAACAACGGCAAAAGCAAGAAATGAAGCCGTAAGGAATGACCCTTACTTAAATGCATTACAAATAAAATACGCTTATGCGCTCACTTGTCATAAATCTCAAGGAGGCCAGTGGAGTGCAGTTTTTGTGGATCAAGGCTACCTACCTGATGACAAAGTGGATGAAGAATATATCCGTTGGTTATATACTGCGATGACAAGAGCTACTGACGAGCTGTTTTTAGTAAACTTTAATGCCCGATTTTTTGTTAATTTTTAGTTAAGAAGTTTGGCAAAATTGTTGATTATAAAAATGAAGCTTATATTTGTTCAAACACGCTAGTATTTTTTAGCAACTAAAAATTTATAATAACATGAAAACATTAATAGCATTTATTTTCGGGACTTTTGTTGTATTTGGTGCTTGGGCACAGGAAGAGGCTGCTGCCGAGCCTGCTAAAGGGCCTGTGATTACTTTTGAAGAAGAAACGTTTGATTTTGGAGACATTTCGCAAGGAGATAAGGTAGAGCATGTATTTAATTTTGAAAATACAGGAGTAGAACCCTTGATTATTACTAATGTGCAAACTACCTGTGGATGTACTGCGCCAGAATGGTCGCGTGACCCTATTATTCCAGGTCAAAAATCGAGCATTAAAGTAGCATTTAATAGTGCTGGAAAAATGGGCAGACAAAACAAAGTAATTACTATTTTAAGTAATACTACCTCTGCTAATAATAAGATTACAATCACGACAAATATACTTCCTAAAAAAGAAGGGAATTGATGATATTTAGTTTGTCTATCAAACTATTCTGATATAGAATAAATAAGGTGTCGGACTAATATAGTAGTAAAGTCGATACCTTATTTTTTTTTCTTATGAAGGTTTTTGTCACCCCGTGTTTGCGCTTTTTTATATTTACTAGCGATTTTCGTTTGATAGGAGCCCCCTCTATTTACTTTTTTATTTTTTTCTTTCTTTTCGTGAAAACTTGGCCCTGGGATATCATTTTTTGACTTATGATGATGATTTTTTTCAATAACTCTTGGGCGTTCTTCTGGAATTAACTCATCTGTTATTTCTACTTCTTTAGGAAAATCAATGATTGGAATTTGGTTCTTCATCAAAGTTTCAATGGCAATTTTATTTGTTTCTTCTTTTTCAGTATAAAACAGAAGAGACTTGCCTTGTTGTTCAGCCCTTCCAGTTCTACCAATGCGATGCATGTAGTTTTCAGGATAATTAGGGGTGTCGAAATTGATGACATGAGTGATTTTGTCCAAATCCAATCCACGAGCAATTACATCTGTGGCAATAAGTATTCTTTTTTCACCTTTATCAAATTCCTCAACTGATCGTATTCTGAAATTCTGTGATTTATTTGAATGAATTATACACAGCGTTGAGTGAAAGATCTCATCTAACTTATCATATAGTCGGTCAGCTATTTTTTTGTGAGAAACAAAAATAAGTACTTTTTTAAACTCATTTTTGTCCGATAATAAATGTACTAACAAATTTACTTTAGTGTAGAAATTTTTGACAGCATAACATTTCTGCTCTATGTTAGCTAATGGTGTGCCACTTACGGCAATAGATATTTTTGAAGGTGCCGTAAAAAAATCGTCAATTAGTATATCTACTTCTTCGGTCATTGTAGCCGAAAACATAATGTTTTGTCTTCGCCCAGGGAGTAAATCAAAAATATTAGTAAGCTGATGACGAAACCCGAGGTCTAGCATAACATCAACTTCATCAATCACTAATTTTGTAATGGATTTGAGCTGGATGTCTCTACTAATAGCCAAGTCATATAGCCGGCCAGGTGTGGCAACAATAATATCTGTGCCTTGGGCACAATATTGTCGTTGTACATTAATGTTTGATTCTCCAAATATACCTAAAATGCGATTGTTAATGTATTTAGATAGTATTTCTATTTGCTCCACCACTTGCATTACCAATTCTCTTGTAGGAACAATAATGAGTACCCTAGGGGGCACTTGTTTCGAAAAACGCAAGTCTTGTAATATAGGAAGTAAATAGGCAAAGGTTTTTCCTGTGCCAGTTTGCGCTATTCCTACCACATCTTTACCAGACAGAATTACGGAAAAAACATTTTCTTGAATAGGTGTTGGTTGCTCAAACCCCAAATCTTCAATGGCATTTCGTAATGGTCTTGACAGGTTTAAGCTTTCAAAAGTATTCATGTTGCAAAGGTAGGAATATAATTTGTGATTAATCTCGTTGCACTATCTAGATGTTGGACGAATTTTGTGAAAGAAGAACTTTTTCTAATGCTAATGAGTAATCATATTGTAAGTCTTCATGAAGTGTTTTTATCTTTTTTCGGATAGATGCTATTTCACGCGCATGAAGATTTGTTAAAACCATATTCTTACTAATAGAAGGCGTTAGGTCTTTTAATTTCTCGCAAAAATAGAGAAGTAATTGTATTTCTGTTTCTTTAATTTTAGAATAACGAATATAGGTTTTAATTGTTCGTAATATTTTACGAACACTTTTTTTTATAAAGTAAAAGGAGGAAGTGTTGATGTCTTTGAATTGTATGTCAACTTCATTTTTAACACTATTGATGTATCCTTCTTCATCGGATGATTCAAACAATAGGTAGGTGAGTAAAGCTTTATTTTCTTTTTTGAATTTGGAAAGGTGTAAACAAATGTCAAGAAGTTCGTTATGCGAACGATGGACTAATTCAGTCTTTAGTTCTTTTACAGATACTGTTTTCATCAGGAATATTAATTGCGTGAATGTTTCCATCTTCTATGGCTCCATAGCCATTCTTCTGGCTTTTCCTCAATAATTTTTTCTAGTTTTTTGAAAAAGGTGGTAGTTATTTCATATTCGCTTGTAGAAGCACCATGGTCGAACATGTCTTCTAGTACCATCTCGTAATAGCCACGTTTCACTTGATGAACATTGCAAAATACTACTGCATAGTCTTTATTACGTGCGATATTTTCTGACCCTAAGTGAACAGGAGTGTCTTGATTCAAAAACGTAAGCCAATGTTTTATTTTAGTCTTATGAGGACTTTGGTCGGCCACTAAACCAAATATGTATTTGCCGTTATTTTCTTTATTAAGCATTGTGGCATATGCCCTATGTGTGGGAATGAATTTTGACCCAAAACGCTCTCTTGAATCTAAAATAATTTTATTGAAGAATTTATTTTGAAGTTTTTGGTATACTAAAATAGTTTCAATATCAGAAGAGAAAAATAAAGGAGAACTAAAAGTCCATTCCCAATTAGAGTAGTGTCCACACATTCCTAAAATATTTCTTCCTTCATCTAAATGACGTTGAAAAATCTCAGGGTTCTTATAGACAAATCGTTTCCGAATTTCTTTTTCAGAGATAGTAAATGACTTAATTGAACTGATAATAGTATCTGAAAAACTTCGATAAAATTTTTTCGCTATTGTATGTATTTCTTTCTCTGATTTGTTTGGGAAAGAGTTGCGGAGGTTATTTAGTACCACCTCTTTACGGTAACCAAATACGTGATACATCAAAAAGCCAAGAAAATTAGCAATCGTATATAATACCCAAAAAGGTAATAAAGAAAATAATTTGATTAATATAAACCCTAACTTCATTAGCATATAGATATCCTTAAAAGTGTTAATTTCTTTTTTTTATACAAAGCAAATGAAATTCAATGAAATAAGTAACTTATAAAAAATTTAAAATTATTGAAAAGTAGAGTTATGAGTACGTAAAAGATATATATCTGTTATTTTTATAGTACCCCATGTTGTAAAAAATACGTTTATGAATAGATATTTAAGTTTCACCATTTAAAATCATATATTTATTAATCAATCCATTCAACTTTAAATCATGAATAAATACCTATTAATTTTTATCGCATTTTTTATTGCTATTAGTTCTTCCGCACAAAAGGAAGAAGACTACTTTAAACCTGTAAAGTATAGAAATATCGGGCCATTTAGAGGAGGCAGATCAGTATCGGCTACTGGTGTTATTGGCGATCCGTTAACGTATTATATGGGAACTACAGGAGGAGGTCTATGGAAAACTGAAGATGCAGGTCAGCGATGGAATAATATCTCAGATGGTTTTTTCGAAATGGGATCTGTAGGTGCTATTTCAGCATCCGAGTCTCATCCTCATATTTTATATTGTGGTATGGGCGAGCATGCTCCAAGGGGAGTCATGACTTCGTATGGAGATGGGGTTTATAAATCAGTTGATGCTGGAAAAACATGGGTAAAAATAGGTCTTGAAAAGACACAGCATATTTCTAGAATTGTCATTCATCCCACCAATCCAGATATCGTATTGGTAGCTGCTCAAGGTGCCTTGTATGGACCAAATATAGAACGTGGAATATATAAATCTGTAGATGGAGGAAAATCATGGAAACAAGTACTTTTTGTAAATAATTTAACAGGTTGTAGTGAACTTTCTATGGACATGAATTATCCAGATATTTTATATGCCGCTATGTGGGAGCACCAACGAAAACCTTGGAAAGTGATAAGTGGGGGGCAAGGAAGTGGGATGTATAAAAGTACTGATGGAGGCGAAAGTTGGTTTAAAATTGAAGAAGGATTACCAAAAGAAAAAGGTAAAATGGCTGTATCGGTAAGTCGTGCTAATTCAAACAAAGTATATGCATTAATTGAAAGTGATAGTGATAAAGATTTGGGAGGATTGTTTGTGTCGAATAACGGAGGGAGAAGTTGGAATTTAGTAAGTGGAGATAATCGACTTACTCAGCGAGCTTGGTATTATATTGAGGTCTTTGCCGACCCAACGGATGAACACACCGTTTATGTGATGAGTGCCCCTGCCTTACGATCTATTGATGATGGTAAGACATGGGAAAGGTTGTCAGGAACGCATGGTGATTTCCATGATTTATGGATAAACCCTAATAATTCAAGGAATATGGTGATTGCTAATGATGGTGGGGCAGCAATTTCTTTTAATCAAGGAGAAACATGGTCAACTCAATCGAATATGCCTACTTCACAGATATATCGAATTAATGCCGACAATCTATTTCCATACAATTTGTATGGAGGACAGCAAGATAATTCATCTGTAAAAATTCCTAGTTTGTCAATGCGTTCGAGTGAGATTAGTACACATGACTGGACGTTTTCAGCAGGAGGAGAGAGTGCGTTTTTAGCATTCGACCCTAATAATCCAAGGTATGTTATGGGGGGTAGTTACTTGGGAACAATTGAAATAATGGATATGAAATCAAAAGCAGGCACTTCAATAATGGCTGCTCCGATACAATACCTTGGCCGTGAAGCACGAGACATGAAGTACCTTTATAACTGGAATGCTCCTATCATTTGGTCTAAACATGAACCTGGCACTTTTTATCATTGTGCGCAATTGGTATTACGAACGAGAGATATGGGAGAGACATGGGAAGAAGTGTCCCCTGACCTTACTCGAAATATTAATGAAAAACAAGGTAATGGTGGAGGACCTTATACCAATGAGGCGGTAGGAGCTGAGAATTATGGTACAATCAGCTATATAATTGAATCGCCACACGAAAAAGGTGTTTTATGGACGGGTAGTGATGATGGAATGGTGCATATCACTAAAAATGGAGGGGAAAGTTGGGATAATGTAACTCCAAAAGGGCTTCAAGAATGCCTGATTAATGCGATTGATGTCTCCCCACATGACCCCGCTACTGCCTACATTGCTACTACTCGTTACAAATTTAATGACTATACTCCTGCGATATATAAAACGACTAACTATGGAAAGAGCTGGCAGAATATTAGTACAGGAATCCCTTACGGATCGTTTACTAGGGTTGTAAGAGAAGATGAAAATAGAAAAAATTTACTGTATGCAGGTACTGAAAAAGGAATGTATATTTCTTGGAATGGAGGAAATACATGGACATCGTTTCAGCTAAACCTTCCTGTTACCCCTATTACGGACTTAAAAGTTCATCAGGGAGATCTTCTGGTGGCAACGTCTGGAAGGTCTTTTTGGATTTTAGATGACTTAAAATTGCTTTCTCAATATACACCTGAAAATAAAACAACACTTTATCAGCCCGAAAATGCTATTTATGGTTTTTGGGGAAGTCCACTAAGTGGGAATAATAGTTCATTTACAGGGTCTTCCTCCTTTTCAGGAGTTAATCCAGCTAATGGTTTAGTGTTGTATTATAACCTCCCAAAGATGGCCGATTCTGTAGAACTCTCGCTGTCTATTATTAACAATAAAGGCGAAACAATACAAACGTTTAGTTCGGTAAGTGACAGTAAGTATAAAAAATATGATGGAGGACCTCCATCTGCAGCTATTTTATCGAAAAAAGAAGGATTAAATAGGTTTGTATATAATCTTCGGTACCCTATTATGCCTGGGATTCCAAATGTTTACTTGGAGGCTAACTATCGAGGACATGTAATTTCACCAGGTGAATACACCATTACGTTGTCATTAGAGGGGGAAGAATATGTCACAAAGGCAAGTGTATTGAATAACCCTTTGTATGAGGTAAACGAATTGCAATACAGTAAATATGATAAGATGATGACAGAAATGGAGCATACGCTTACTCAAATGCATGACAAGGTGAATCAATTGTATGACATTCAGCAACAATTGAAGAAGATTACTGTCGAGATGAAAGATAAATCATTAAAATCTTCAGGCGAAGCACTTATAAAATTACTCGATGAGTGGGATAAAAAAATGGTACAGCGGAAGTCAAAAGCCTATGATGACGTGGAAAATTTTCCTAATAAATTTACAGCCGAATATTTGTTTTTGATAAATCAGTCAGAAAGTAGCATCCCTAGAATTAATCAATCTTCAATAGATCGAAAAAAAGAGCTAGATATAAAATGGGTAAAACTAAATGAAGAGTTTAAAGAATTGTTGATTAATATACTGCCAGCGTACAATACAAAATTATGGGAAGCTGGAGTGGGGGCGGTTAAATTAAAAAAGTAAATAGATAGTAATTGAGTCTGATATTTTATGTTAATTTGACTTAGGGAAAGAAATGAATGATAAAAAAATAACTTTCTATAAATTAGAAGTTTGTAACTAAAATAATATATGAAAAAAATATTTATTGCTATTTCTGTTTTTTTTCTATTGCACCAAAATAGTGGGGCTCAAAATATTCCAGAAGCTTATAAAACTAAATTCACGAAATATAGAATTAGTTCAAAGAACTGCACAATGATTACCCACTTTACAGGTAGTCAGTTGTTTATTCCTGAGAAGGCGTTTCTTCTAAATGATAGTGATAATATTGATTCATTAAATTTATACTATAAAGAAATAAGAACGCCATTAGAAATACTGGTAAATGAAATTCCTATGACGGCTAAAATTTCTGGCAGGGATTATTTTCTAGAATCAAATGGGATGTTTGAAGTTTGGGCTAAATCAGGTGATGACACGATTGCAGTACATGAAGACAAGAGTATTGTAGTGCGCTTGGCCACAAAACCCAACGAGGTAGATGTTAGAATGGAAGGCTTTAGGTTTAATTATGATCAACATTACTGGGAGTCATTTACAAATAGATTAAAGTTTTCCTCCATCAATAAAGAAGATGATGATTTATGGGGAAGTTCACCCATAGAAAACGATGTGTATATAGAAGTAGAGGGGAGGGAGTGGGCGAAGAAAGATTCTATACGTGAAGTGGCATTTCAGGAAATGGAAATATTTGATTTTGGATTTTATAATTATGATCGGATATTGGTTAGAGAAACTTTTGTCAGTATTAAGGCTGATTTCACAAATGAAAAGAATAAAAAATTTAACGACACAGTATATGTAGTGTATGAAGGAATCAAATCCGTATTTTACTATCCGCCTAGTGTTTGGGAAGATGGATTTTCTGTTATAAAAAACAGACCTTATAAATTATTTTTAATAGATGAAGAGGGAGTGGTTTATACGCTAAAAACATTTCCTGATTTAGAAGGGATAACCACTCATGCTTTTGTATTGAGTAATGATGGAATAGCTAAAGATAGAATTGAATTAGCAAATAAAATTGGAATATGATGACAAAGAAGCAAATATTGTTTTTGATTTTATCTTTTTCGTTGGTCGTAAATATATTTGGTCAAGGGAATGTTGAAGAAACTAAAGTTTACCTAATGGATAAGCAAAATCAAACAGCAAAAGCGATACCACGCCTATTGTTAGATGCTTATAGTAGAGGTGATATTGAAGCCTATTATCCGTTAGATAGACAATCTTCAGTTTCTTATGCCCAATTTCTTAGTCACTTTGGAATGGTGTCCGAATCATATAAAGTAGTTGAAAATGATTTTCCCAGTTGGTTTTGTAATAGTAGAGAAGTTATTCTTCCTAGTGAAGAATTAATAAAGTGTATGCAAAATAATTTTGAATTGGCAGAAAAGCCATTTAAAAATACTGTAACCAATCTTCAAGAAAAAAAAATGGTATATGTCAAGTTAATATATTCTGCAAAGTGTACCGCAGCAGGAATGGAAAAAGAGGGGCCTATCTTTAAGATACGTGATATAAAAAAATTAAAAAATAGAAGAAGGTATAAAATTGTTAATCCTACTAATTCTGCTGTCACCTATACAATCGCTGATTATTTGAGTTTGGGTCTTGTTAGGGCAGAGAGAAAACGTTAACACTTACGACTTAATAACGCCTTTGCGTTTTAATTCCTCTACTTTAGCGGGAGTAGTTTTCCACCGTTCGTGCATCCAAACCCATTGTGCGCCAGCATCAAGTACATACTCTTCAATTATACGATTGAATTTTTTGGTGTTGGTTATTAAATCATCTTGTTTATTGTCTGTTTTGGAAATGGGTATTTCTGGTTTTATAGTGAACTGATGTTTGTTGTTTGGCAGTCGTTTCATTGACATAGGAACTACGGCTGCTTCTGTATCGATTGCAAGTAAAGCAGCTCCTATTGGGGTGTATGCTGGGGTGCCTAAAAAATCAACAAATATACTTTTTACTTTTGTGTCTTGATCAATCATTATTATAAGACAGTCACCATTATTTAACGCTTCTGTTAATAGTGGGTAGGTTTTACCTCTACTCAGATTTTTCAAACCTCTACTAGATCTAAAATTAATAATCATTTCATTTAGTCGTTTGTCTTTCAGGGCTTTACTAACTGCGGTTGTCTCATACCCTAAAATAGATGGAGTAATGGCAGAAAATTCCCAAGAGCCAGTGTGGCTAATCAAGCAGATAACCCCTTTACCTCTATCATAGGCTTTTTTTAAGTGTTCCTCACCAACAATATCAACATAGTTCAACCATTTTTTTCGTTCTTTTATATGAAGTGTTAATACGTAATCGGCTCCGTTTTTTGCTTGGTGAATAAAAACATCCCGTGCCATTTCACGAATTTCTTTATCACTCTTTGTGCCACCGAAGGCAATTTTGATGTTATTTACCGTTTTACGTTGTTCTTTTTTTAAGAGTGAAAAGGCCAAGCTGCCGAGTTTGCCATAAAACCAAAGTACCGAAGTACGAGGAAAAACATTGGTGGTGAAAATGAGTGTTTTTGCAAAGACAAAAAGAAGAGGGTATTTTATTTTTCGTTTAAAAGTTTTCCACGTCATCGTCTAGTTTGCTTTTACTTCAACAGAATAGTCTATTTGAGCAGTAAGTGATTTAGATACTGAACAGTAGCTTTCTAACACTAATTTCACTGTTTTATCCAATGTGTTTGGGTCGGTGTCGGGAGAAATAAGGATAATATTCATGTGAATATGTGTGACACTTTTTGGATTGGTATCTCTTCTAGTACCCTCAACTTCAATTATCAAGTCTTTGAATTCCTTTCTTTTCTTTTTTATAATTGCCACTATTTCTACCGCCATGCAACTCGCTAAACTCGAAAGTAAAGTTTCAACAGGGCTAAGGCCTATCTTTTTGTCAGGTGGTCGCATATCTTGCCTAGCCGTATTTCCATTTACGTTAGTTCCTTCAAATAACTCATCCTCGATATAGCGTGTGGTAATTTTCATAATGTTATTGTTTGTGCAAAGAAAATAAATTTATCCTTTTTAGTTGAATAGATGAAGGAAAAGAATTTTTTCTTATTATTGTACGGGTAAATAGGTAAGTACTTACATATATTAAAATGCATTATAACATAATAAACGAATTAGGAGAATTGGCATTAGGAAGTAGGCTAAAACGACTTAGCGATTATATTTATAGAGAAGGGAAAGAACTCTATCGAAATAATGAAATTGAATTTGAACCTCGTTGGTTTCCTGTTTTTCACCTTTTGGCAAAGGGAGAAATAGTGTCGGTAGTTGAAATAGCAGACAGTATTAATGTTTCTCATGCAGCAGTTAGTCAGACCGTAAAAGAATTGGCAAAAAATAAACTAGTGAGTGTGTATAGCCACAAGACGGATAAACGTAAACGAGAACTTACTTTAACAGAGAAAGGTTTTGAATTGCATAAAAAAATGGCACCATTATGGAATGATATTGCTACAGCACTAAATGACATGATTCGTCAGCATAAGCATCATTTAATGGCAGCCATGCAGGAGGTTGAAAATGATTTTGAGACCTTGAGTTTTGTGGATAGAATTACAAAAGTAAAAAATGAAAGATTACAGCGTGAGGTTAATATTCTTGATTACAAGTCAGAATATGCTCACTATTTTAAAGCGTTGAATATTGAGTGGTTAGAAAAGTATTTTTATGTTGAAGATTATGATAAAAAAGTACTGGGTAATCCTGAGAAATATATTATAAATGCAGGTGGAGCGATACTTTTTGCTGAATTTGAGGGGGAGATTGTAGGGGTATGTGCCTTATTAAAATATAATGAAGAAGAGTATGAATTAACAAAAATGGCGATTACAGAAAAGGCACAGGGAAAGCAAGTAGGCAAAAAATTAGGGTTGGCAATTTTGGAAAGAGCAAAACGGTTGAAAGCTAAAAAACTGGTATTGGAATCGAATAAAATTTTAAAACCTGCATTAAATTTATATGAGCGATTAGGCTTTAAATTTGTGTATAAAGATTTTAGTACTTCGGCATATCAACGAGCCAATGTGTATATGGAAAAGGAATTATGAGGGAGTACTTCTTTTTTAGTTTAGTGATAAGTTGGGTATTTCTAAACTCACTTTTGTGCCTTTATTTATTATAGAACTTAATGCTACATTACCTCTTAATTTTTCAACGGTTTCTTTTACAATATATAGCCCCAACCCAGACCCAGCATTATCTTCGGTGGCACGGTAAAACATTTTAAAAACGTTGTTAACATGTTCTTCCGAAATACCATTTCCATTGTCATCAATAATTATTTTAGCAATGGTGTCATCTACTTTTATGTCTATTTTAATTTGAGGATTTTTATGATTGCCATATCGTATTGCGTTAGAAAGTAAATTGTTTAGAATTACCTTTAGCCTTTTTTGGTCTGAAAAAAAAGCATTATTCTGATCAATTTCTATTTCTTTGATAATATTTAGTTCAGTTGAAGAATATTTCAGCTGATTGAAAATATCATTGATGAGTGGCTCAAATTTGATTTCTTCTTGATTAATTTCAAGCCGTTCGTTTCTAGATAGGTCTAGTATGTCTTGAATAAAGTTGTCTTGTTGTGTGGCACTTTTTCCAATCATTATCAGGTATTTCCTCATCATCTCAATATCTGATTCATTTTCAGCTAAGTTCACTAAGCCAAGTACCGAGGCTATAGGCGCTCTTAAATCGTGAGATACACTATACACAAAGTTGTCAAGTTCTACGTTTACCTTCTTTAATTTTTTGTTAGAAATATTGATTTTATCTTCTGTTTTTTTACGGGTTTCAATTTCTTTTTTTAGCTCTTTTGTTCGTTCAATTACTTTAGCTTCTAAATTTGCATTGAACCCTTCTATAGCTTGTTGTGCTTGTTTTCGTTCGTATACGGTAGCGTATAGGATAATCGTGGAAATGCTAATAATGGCTAAAAAAACTTGTAATAGCAGCATAGAATCACGCTCGTTCCCCAATACAAAAGGGCTAGTTTGGTTAATGGTGAAAAACACGGCAATAAAAGAAACAATTAGAATCCCTGTGGCTGTGGTTTGAAGGTTGAAACGAAAACTTAACCACAATAAAAAAGGAACAATGATAAAGGGTAATGCTCTTTCAAAAGTGGTAGAATTAGGATTGAACGCTAAAACCACCACAATAAGAGCTAAACAACCACCAAATACCACCCATTCAACTACTCGTAATAGATTCCAGTTTGTCTTAAACTCTTGAGTCCATGAAATAATGAAAGGGGTAACGATAAGTATACTCACCACATTACTCATCCATCCGGTTGATAATACTTGTGTGAAAATTGTTTTGTCAATAATGCTATTGGTTAACAGCCCAAACGAGCCAATGCCTGATCCTATAAAACAAATAAGTAAGGTTATCCCTAAGTAGGTAAAAACATCGATTGTTCGTAAAAATGGGTTTTTGCTTTTTATAAACTTGAGAATTAGGAAATAGCCAACGAGCGCTTCTATCGTGTTTCCTACGGATGTAATAATTAATGAAGAAACCACATTGGAAGAGAATGCTATCCCGAAATGTAGGAAAACTAAAATATTAACTAAAATTGATCCAATGGTAATGGCTGGCCATGATTTATACCCTGTCAATAATAGAAGTGCTAGTGCTATTCCTGATGGAGGCCATAGTGCTACTAATTTTGATTCAGGGAAAGATAACCATAAACCTACCTGAGCTGCTACAAAATAGAAAAGGGTAACTACTATTATTCTAACGTCAGTACTCTTTATGATATTTCTGATATGTTTCATTTTGCCTTATTACGACTAAAAAAGTGGCCAACTATAGTCAAAATAAATCCCAATATAACAAATTTAAAAGAATTCATAGTCGGGAAAGTAGATAATGATTGTTTTCCACGGATTTTATTAAATGATTTTGAGTTGATGTCATACGCGTTTGTTTACCGTTAAGTAGCTTATTGATAGTGTGTTAATTTAAAAAATGCCTTATTTTATG
>JAOULS010000001.1 GCA_029881895.1 Cyclobacteriaceae bacterium
TCTCCTTTTTTTAATTGAAGGTTTAAGTCCTTTAACACCACTAACTTTTCATAACCTATAGCAAGGCTGGCAGTATTAAGCGATATCGTAGTTTGATCTTTCAACTAAAATGATTTAGCAATATTCCTTTTCTTTAAAATAATCCATATCACAAATGGTGCTCCAAGTAATGAAGTAATAGCATTTATTGGCAATGTATATTCTGACCCAGGCAATTGAGCTACCGTATCACAAAATAGCATGATACCACTCCCTACTAAGATTGAAGCGGGTATCAACACTCGGTGATCTGCGGACTGAAAAATTCCTCTTACTACATGAGGCACTGCTAACCCCACAAAAGCAATAGGGCCACAAAAAGCAGTAATTGAACCTGCTAAAAGACTCGTACTACAAATGATTAACATTCTATTTATTTTCATATTAACCCCCATACTACGGGCGTAATTCTCTCCAAGCAACAATGCATTTAGGGGTTTTATTAGAATAAAGTTCATCCCCAAACCCAATGAAATTAAAAAAAACATTATCGTAATTTCACCCCAATTGAGTCCTCCAAGGTTACCAAAAGTCCAAATCATGAAAAGTTGTATTTCTTGAGCACTACTAAAATACTGAAGTACACCCACCAATGCACCTGTTGCACTACCGAACATCAGCCCTATTATGAGTAATGACATACTATCTTTCACTCGAATTGACATTACCATCACCACCATTAGAACAGAAAAAGAACCTAGAGAGGAAGCTATTACAACTACCCAACTTCCAATGATCCAATGATAGATAAAACCGCCAATAATGGATCCCGAAAGAATTAGTAATGCAACACCCAAACTAGCTCCTGAGCTAATCCCTAACACAAAAGGCCCTGCTAAAGGATTCCGAAAAAGCGTTTGCATCTGCAAACCACAAACGGAGAGTCCTGCACCTACTAATATTGCTGTTATTGCTTTGGGCATCCTAAATTGCCAAATGATAGTATACCAAGAGGTTTTTATGTCATCTGTAAAGAAAGATTCAAGAAGAGACGAAAAAGGTATAGAAACACTTCCGATGCTTATATTTAAGATAAGTAAAACTAAAATAGCTATTGGGAGTAAAACTCCAATAATAAATCTATTCTTCATCGGTAAGTAGTTCCCACTTTTGATTTGTAGATGCAAAATAAGAATCAGTACGTGGGTTATACATTATTTTGTCATAAATCTGAGGAATAGTATTTACACCATTCGTAGTTGTTACACCAAATTTTTCTCCTTTTTGGATAATTACATATCCATTCTCTAAATCTTGAAGAGAGTTGTATTTATTATTTATAAGCACTCTACCCTCTGCATCAACCAAACCAAATTTACCTTTTTCTATTGTAATATACCTTCCACTAGGCTGCCTTTCTATTTTATAATGAATGGGTGCTAAAACAACTTTTCCCTCATCATTCACCAATCCGTATAAATTATTCAATTTCATAATCGCAACTTTATTTATAAAGTGAAAACTATTATCATAATTAGGTTGGATAATGATGTTTTCGTTTTTATCAATCGCTCCCCATTTGCCCATTATTTTTACACTAATTAATTTCCCTTTTGCATCCCCTACCTCCTCATATCTATTGGCTATTTTTAATTCTCTTGTCTTAGAATCAACAAATCCAAAACTTCCTGCTATTTTAACTGCCACCCAATCACCTTCTTTCTCTTTTATATAACTTGTTTCATGAGTGTTATTCACTATTTCTCCTTCTACTATTGTTCCTTGTAAATCAATCTTTATGATTGTACTATCATTACGATATTCCCAAAGTAAATCATTCTTGTACTTCAGTTTGTTTTCAGTAAAGTAAATCAAATCTCCATTGACATGTTCAAGAGAAGTCTTACCCTGTAACCTATTCAGAAACAAGCTATCTTTCACCCATTCAATTTTTGCTTTTCTTGGTGTCACTACCCAATTACTCTCCTCGTCAATCACTCCATATTCACCATGAAATTGCACCACGGTTTTATCTTCTATAAATTCACCAACCGAGTCATATACACAATGAATGATTTCTTTTCCATTTCTATTCATAAACCCCCAATGACCTCTCCTTTTTACTGCAAAAAACTTGCTATCGTATTCTCTTATCTGCTCGTACTCAAATTTAGAGCGTTTTACTCCAAAAGTATCATATACTGCCCATACCATTTTATTATTTATACGATTAGATGCATATACAAATTCATCTATTAGACGCAAAGAATCATATCCTAGTTGACTATTTCTCTGCTTACTCAAGTCAAAAATGCCATACTTATTCCCAGCTCTATAGAGAGCTTTATTCCCTACAATTGACAAAATGGACTCAAATCCATTTGGAGTTAATGGAGTGAATTGTTGATTTAGTATCTGTTGATGATTTGTGGCAGAAATTAATATCTTATTCCCTATGAATTTCATTTCATCGCATACAATTGTCTCGATTAATCTATTTTTTGCTGAAAACACTTCCCATTTCGGATATTTTTGACCTTTTAGGACACCATTTTCTAAAGAAAAATCTTTGTATTTTATTGGTGCTATACGGTTACCCTTGTTATCCACCAACCCACACATCAAACCTTTATATATTTTTAAATACCCCTGTCTCCATACTTCTACTTTGGTAAGGCTATCCAGAATTATTGATTTTATCACTGAATTATATAGTTGTTTTTCTCCATTACTATTCGACAACAATAATAATTCATTGGAGACAGGTGAAATAGAGGTATATGCTATAGGTAGCAAAATTTGATTATCAGAACTTAAAAGCCCATATTTTTTTTCAGTATTTACTCTATCCGAAACCAACAGATTGCGATGTGCCTCTTGCATACTTAGGTACTTAAATGGTACTACAACTTGTCCTTTTGGATTAAATAAACCAAAAAAAATAGATCTAGAAACTTTCCCTGTTTTTCCGCCTATAATAAAGTTAGCTTTTGTTTTATTTAAGAATGCATATTCAGGAAGGGTTATTTTTTTGTTGGACAATGACATCAATCCCCATTTGCTATTTTGCATATACCCTATAATACTCTCAATAGGGGCATCATCATTGTTATTACTCCAACCTAAATCATCATATTTGGGAGGAATTATTTTTTTTCCAGAAGCATTCTTTAGTCCTTTTTTACCATCATTTACAATTATCTCATATTCGCCATTGGGTAATTGGTGTGCAAAAACAGAAATAGGGAAAAGAAATAAAAAAAGAAGAAATCTCACTATCAAACCGTTCACAACTATTCGCTATTGTTTTTCAATAGACTGCTGCTCAAGATTGAATAAATCATTAAGTACATCGATAAGCGTCTCTGCATCACCTCGTTTACACGCTGCTTTAAGTTGAAGAACTGGTAATTTCATCACTTTTTGCATCATCCCTTTACTAGCCTTGTCTAAGAATTCCAATTCACTTTCAGATGCTTTTTTAACAAAACGCTCTATTTCTTCCTTACGAATTTCTTCTAAAGCATTTTTTAATTTTTTAATGGTCGGGGAAACTTCCATTTCCTGAGTCCAAGTTGACAATTCCTCAAGTGCTTCTTCAATAATTGATTTCACATGAGGGATCGCCTCAATTCGTTTATTTAATGCTTCTGAAGCCTTACTTTGTATGTCGTCAATGTTATACACCAATGCACCAGGGATGTTTTCCACATCTGGTGCAACACTTCTAGGTACAGATAAATCTATAAAAAATTTGGGTGAGAGTAAATCAATTTTTTCAACAATTGCTTGAGTAATAAAAGGCTTGTTATTTGCTATTGAGCAAACAACTATATCTGCATTATTAATCGCATCAATAGCGTTTTCAAAGGGTATCACTTGAAAATTATTTGTACCATTGGCAACTTCTTCCGCTCTTGACAAGGTCCTATTCGTAATTGTAATATTTTGCAACTTAGAATCTGACAAATTCTTGCATAGAGACGTTCCTATTTCTCCAAGACCTACTACTAACACCCTTGGATCGGTATAATTTTGAGCTAAATCACTCACCAATTCTGTGGCGGCATATGACATTGAAGCTGCACCATCTCTAAAAGAGGTTTCTTGTACCACTCTCTTGTTGGCAAAAAAGACAGTATGCATCAGTCGGTGTAAAAATGGTCCCGCTGCATCTTCATCCGCACTCCACTGATAGGCTGTTTTTACTTGATTACTTATTTCCATATCACCTACCACCTGAGCTTCGAGCCCCATCGCCACATTAAACAAATGTTTTACTGATAGATTGTGATCTGTAATCACATCAAAATACGAAGCATATTTTGATAAATTCTGCTTCCCTTTCACTATCCCCAAACACTTTAATATCTCGTTTGTTAATACTTCAGTAGCAGAATAATAAACTTCGGTTCGATTACAAGTAGACAAGACCAGTACATTGATCGCCTGAGAAGTGTCTTTAATCAAATTTATTAAACGTTTTGCTTCTTGTTCATTAAGAGAAATCACCTCTCTAATTTCGATAGGTGATTTTTTATATGATAAAGCAAGTGTTTTAAAATTTTCTTCCATCTGGCACATCTATAAATACAAAAATAAAAAACTCAACTGACATCACAAAGTTGTTTTTTTAGCCTCATTTTATTGTTGACATATTTTTTGCTTTACAAAGCAACAATAAAACATTAATATTTCTTCTTATTGCAATCATAATAATTCATGATATTTATCACTTTGCTATTTAAATTATATTAACTATACTTATAACACATATAGTATGAAAAAAATAAGATACTGGATTATACAATTAATGGGGGTTTCAAAAACTGAAGCTAATGGCGTGATATTTTTATTTATATTTCTGTTTCTCATCATAATTGCCCCCTATTATATAAGCACTACAAATAACTACACCTATTCAGCAAAAGACAGCCTACTTCTCGATTCAATGTTGGTCTTGATAAAAACCAACAAGCCCACTATTAAAAAAAAGAAAACCTATCGTACAATAAATAAAGTATCACCTGAATATTTTGACCCTAATAATGCACCCATTGATCAGCTAATTTCTATTGGCTTTTCGAAGAAACAAGCTCAAAACATATCTAATTACAGAAATAAAGGTGGTCAGTTTAAAATAAAAAAAGATTTGCTAAAAATATATAGCGTTGATTCTTCCTTTTATTTGAGGGTGGCTCCATTTATAAAACTCCCAGACAAAATTAACTTAACCAAAAAAAAAGAACTAGTAGCCTTCAACATCAATACCGCAGACACCATCGATTTTATGAAAATACATGGAATAGGAACTATAATCTCTAAAAGAATCGTAAAATTCAGAGATAATATAGGTGGTTTTATAAATATTAATCAACTAGATGAAGTTTATGGTATAGAGATAGGACCACTTACTAAACTAAAATCTCTTGGTTATATTACTGCTAAGGACAGTATCAAACGAATCAATATTAATTCGGCTGATTATTCTACTTTAATCAAACATGTATACATCAATAAAAAAACGGCTAACGCTATCATTCAATACAGAAATCAACATTCTAATTATCAAAAAGTGGACGATTTAAAAAAAATACACCTTATATCTAATTCGTTGTTTGAAAAATTAGAGCCTTACCTCACCATTGAATGAATAACATTTATTCAAATAAATCGCTAACAAAATATACATTTCACTATATTCCACCTTTAATAAAATTTTGTATAAACACACATGATTAATATTCTCAAGTCATATCTAAAACGGCTCACCAACCTGACTGGGAATAATCGGTCACTGCTATTACTAAGGCTATCTACTAGTCAATTTATTGATATAAATGAATTAAATTTCCTTAATACCAAACCTTCATTTTCAATTATCGAGGATTTGATTGCTCGCAAGAAAAAAATTCCTCTTTGTCCGGATATTGACCCAAGGGATAAAAACAATAACCAAACGAGCAAAAAATTACGAAAAATTGATAGAATGGATAAGTTTTTATTCGAAGAAAGAGGTAGTAAAGACTTATATGTAGGTTGGCCTTTTATAAAGGGCCAATTTATGGATGGCACATCGGTAAGAGCTCCTCTCCTATTTTTTCCTATACAACTAAAGTTGGAGAATGGTAAATGGGCAATTTACTCAAGAGACGAAGTGGGCATATCTTTTAATAAGTCATTTTTACTTGCATATGCTTTTTACAATAATGTAAAAATTACAGATGATTTTATTGAAAAAATTATTGAAGACTTTGATACAGATAGCACGGTATTTAGAACTACATTGTATCAGGAATTAAAAGAAAGTCCTATTGAACTCAATTTCAACCAAAGCATATTCGAAAATAAACTTCAAAATTTCGAGCAATACACAAAAAAAGATTTTGAAAATGCTCAGAACACAGGGGAATTAAAATTATACCCCGAAGCTGTACTAGGTATATTTCCACAATCTGGTTCACACTTAGTGCCCGATTACACTTATTTAATTGAAGAAAAAACTCCTGAAAGCATGGAGTCATTTTTCGAATCACGTTCATCGCACCTTACAGAAGATCACAATACTGTTTTTCCTGGGCTAAACTTTATTAAAAGAGTAAAAGAAGAAAACATTATCACTCCATTTAAAATGGATGCCTTTCAAGAAAATGCGCTAAAGGCTGTAAAAGAGGGTAATTCACTCGTTATACAAGGGCCACCTGGCACTGGGAAATCACAACTTATATGTAACCTCATTAGCGACTTTATTTCATCAGGAAAAAAGGTGTTAGTGGTTTCTCAAAAACGAGCAGCACTTGATGTGGTGTATGCTAGAATGAAAGAAAATAACGCTGAAAGTTTTGTTGGGATTGTTCATGATTTTAAAAATGACAGAAAAAAAATATATGAAAAAATAGCGAATCAAATCCATCGATTAGATGAGTATAAAATTAAAAATAGCAGCCTAGATTCAATTCATTTAGAACGAAATTTCACCCATAACTGTAGAATTATAGATCATATTACGGAAGAAATGGAAGAGTTCAAACAGGTTTTATTTGATGAGTCGGAATGTGGCATATCAATAAAAGAGCTTTACCTTACTTCGAACTTAAATGAACCTTCAGTAAATTTAAAGCAAGAATATAGGTCTTTTCATTTTAATAATTTGAACACCTTTATTAATAAACTAGAGCTTTACGATACATACGCTCAAAAATTCAATAAATACGACCACCCATTTTACAATCGTAAATCATTCAAAGGTCATACAATACATGACCTTTCGGAAATGAAAAATATGATTAAAGAGATGCCTATATATCAAACCGAAGTAAGTGATAATATTGAAAAATTACTTGGATATGGATTTAGTATTGAGGAAGCTGATCCTTTTAATAATAAAGTAGAGTTGATAAAAGAAATGCTAGGGATATTGAAAAATCCTGAAATATACACACATTTTCAGCATATGCAGCCTTACTCTGATAATGAGACTGATCTACTATGGCTCACCAATACTGAGCGTGTATTAATGCAATGCTATCATGGAGTTGGCCCAGAGTTAAGCTTAAATGATGATGAGCTTGGGAAATTTCAAGAAACACTTCAACGTAATATGGAGGCTAGAAAAGGATTGCTAAAACTCGTAAAATGGCAGCTATTTTCTAAAGACAAATACTTTATTAAGCGTGTTTTAGTAGCCAACGATCTACGAAAAAACAAAGCAGGTTTTAAAATTATGGTCGAAAAAATTGACAATCGACTTAATTTAGCTCATAATCTCACAAAATTAAAAAGACAACCGTGGCTTGATGACATCCCTGCAAATTTAAGTAAAGTCCATTTGCAAAACTGGTTTCATGTGCAGCGACTTGCCCTTAAATCTAAGCTCATATTTAATTCGATAAGGAATTTCAAAGATTACTTTAACATCCAAAAGCTAACGTATATTGAACTTCAACAAAAATTAAATGCTTTATATGTAATTATAAAAGACATCCCTGAAAAAAAACTGCAATGGTCTAAATACTATAGTGAACATCAAATAAAACACATACTAGAGGGGGGTAATTTTGAAGTAAAAGTAGCAAAAGCGTTACAGAAAGACTTTGATGCCTTATGTGAGTATGATAACTTACTAAATTCACTTACCTCTGACGAATCGAAAGTAATCGAAAAAATTTATGAAAATGTTGAACAACATGATAGAGATTCACTAATAAAATTATTTGGAAATAGCATAAGGCTTGCATGGATCGATCATATTGAGACCAAATTTCCTATTCTTCGAATCGTGTCTTCATCAAAATTTCAGAAGATGGAAAAAGAATTACAAGATGCGGTAAAGGACAAATTACTAGCGAGCAATGATATTCTTTTATTGAAGGCTAGAGAAAGAACTTATGAAAATTTGGAATACAACAGGCTCAATAACAGAGTGACATATCGTGATTTGAATCATCAGGTTACTAAAAAACGTAAAATATGGCCTTTACGAAAACTTATCTCAGAGTTAAAACATGAACTTTTTGATTTAGTCCCCGTGTGGTTAGCATCACCCGAATCTGCTTCTGCCATTTTTCCAATGGAGCAATTCTTCGATTTAGTGATTTTTGATGAAGCCTCACAATGTTTTACAGAAAAAGGAATTCCATCAATATATAGAGGAAAACAAATTGTAATAGCAGGAGACAATAAACAGTTGAGACCAAACGATTTATATAAAATTAGATACGAAGATGAAAATGAAGAGGGACTAGAATTAGAAGTTGACTCATTGTTAGAGTTAGCTGAAAAATACCTAATGCAAGTTCAATTAAAAGGTCACTATAGAAGTAAGTCTCTTGAGTTAATTGATTTTTCTAACACCCATTTTTACGGAGGGAAATTACGATTATTACCCAATAGAGAAGACGTAAATTCACAATCTCCAGCCATTCGTTTTTTGAAAGTAGATGGAATATGGGAAAACAACACAAATAGAGTAGAAGCCGAAAAAGTGTGTGAAATACTTATTGAAACCATACAGTTACACCCTAATAAGGGAATAGGAGTAGTCACGTTTAATGCTTTACAGCAAAACTTGATTACTGATATTTTTGAAGAAAAAATGATATTGAAAAAATTATCTATACCAAGTTCGGTATTTATAAAAAACATTGAGAACATCCAAGGAGATGAAAAGGACATCATTATCTTTTCTACTGCCTACGCCCCTGACACAAGTGGAAGGTTGATGATGCAATTTGGAAGTCTAAATATGGAGAATGGTGAAAACCGATTGAATGTAGCTATCACTAGAGCTAGAGAGAAAGTCATTATCGTCACCAGTATTTTTCCTCAACAATTAAAAGTAGAAACCAGCAAAAATGTAGGACCTAAATTGCTAAAAGAATATCTTAGTTATGCACTAGATGTAAGTGAAGGAAGGTATATTCCAACAAAACACACCGATGAGGAACATAACAATAGTTGGTACCTAAAAGCACAACTTCAAAATTGGAGTGACTGGCTTGAGAACATAGAATTTACTGATGAACTTCCATTTTCAGATATTACCATCAAGGAAAATAATACATATCTAGGTTTAATCATCACAGACGACAACTTATATTATCAGAGCGTTTCGATGAAAGACACTCATGCTTATACTCCCTTTACGCTGAGTAGTAAGAAATGGAGATTCAAAGGAATATTTAGCAGGGAATATTGGGTAGACCGTGAAGGCGTACATGAATCCATCAATAGATTTATTAACAATTCTAGGGAATAAAAACAGAGCAAATACATTTAAAATAAAACTATTGATAAAGCACTATTTTCAACTTTCTGAAAATGGATTTTGACTAGCATACCCCTTCACCCTTTACAAAAGGGGAATAGTTGTTTATTCAGAAGGCTGAAAATATTTAAATTCGTTTGCCTTGGGCATAAAAAAAGGGTCGTCTTAATAAAGACGACCCTTTTAACTATTTTTTCTTATTATTAATTCAATCCATTTCTGAATAAAAACTCTTCATAAGCTTCTTGGTAGCTTTCCACTTCAGGAGCTATTTTTATAGCTTCTTCATAATAATACAAAGCATCTAAAAGCAACCTACTTTCTTCGTAAAAACCAGCTAAAATATAGTTGTTTAAAGCATTTTGTGTGTCTACTTCGCTCATTAATTCACCTAAATTTGCTTTCACCATTTCCATTTTATCATTAGGCAAACGCTTTATTGCTACTTCTTCAGATTTCATTTCTTCATTCCCTTTCACACTAACCGTCACTAATAAAGCGGCTTCATTTTTAATTTTATCTGACGTTAAATCCAATAAATATTTATTTGTGGAACTTTCTACAGACAATAATTCATCACCAAACATATTTACCACATTTACGATAAACACATTTTCTCCTTCAACATTTCCCCACTCAATTAAAGCTTGGCTATTATATACGTCTACTGAATTCGGCACATATACGTTGATACTTGAATTAACTACTGCTCTGTGTACAGCTCCTGTAGCACTTAACCTACCCGTTTTCTTGTCTGCTGACATCTTACTTAACACAAAGTCAGCATATTTATTAGCCACGTTAGATCCTCCAGTAGAAATTTTTGCTGCTAAATCCGAGATCTTATGAGTACCCGATTCTTTTAGTTCTAATGTTTTTCCACTATTATGTACTAAACCCAAATAAGCATTTTCGGAAAGTTTTAATTCCTCACCATCTTTCAAAGAAGCACCCGTTTTTAAAGGCTTCCATTCATTACCAACTTTCACTTCGTTAGCCCCCTTATTCGCCAGTACTTTAAACGTATAACTTTGCCCATTTACTGAAGTGCCAACCAATAGTAATGAGATTGTTAAAATTGAAATTAAAGATTTCATAGCCTTTTTTGTTATTTTATTATTCACTTTTATAGTATTCTATACTCTTTATTCTTTTTTAAACCCTAAGGTAATCAGTTTATTCCAAGTATTTTTATTTATTACATTTTTTATCACCCCGAAATAGATTTCGAGTAAATCCCCTACCAATGCTATGCCAAAAAAGGCGATCGCCAATTCTAGTTTAAAACTGTACTTGGAGAAAATAAATATCACAAAAATAGTAAGTACGATTATCTCAACTATCTGAATAAGTTTAGTTATTCCATCATACCATGCGCCCATTCTAATATATATTATTGAAAAAAAATACACATTAATATACAATAATCCAATACCTATCAACCCCTCAATAAAACTATTAAATCCATTTATATAATCATCATTCAATACCATAGAAATGATATTTGCGTGTATTACAGGTCCATACATATCAGGGTTTGCTCGTCCAGCTATTTTAGAATTAAGAGGTGTGAAAAATTTATCCTCCCATTGAGGAGCTCCCAACTGATTTCCTAAATACCCGAATAGCACAATTTTACCTTCAACCATTTCAGGTGCAAAGTCTTCATTCATTACCTGATCCCAATCTAGTGCTTCATACCTCATGTATTTATCTTCCATTCTCCTTTCGGTAAATGTTCCATAAATTTCATCATAATAAAATGGCGATAGAAAAATATCTCCTCGAAAATTCACTACTTCATAATCATTCTTCCTCTTTAGATACGTTTCAAGCTTTGTAGAATCATACAATACGGCCATTTTAGCACCAAAAGCAATATAACTTTCTTCATCTTTTATAGTGGTTCGTATTCTTGGAAAAGCTCTACATATTTTAATATCCTCTTGAAATTCAGCCTGAGTATCTAAATTAGCCATCCCGAAATGGACATTTTCAATAAATATAGAATCAGATTTATACCAAAAATCAAATATTTCTTCTCCTTCCTCAACAGCCTCTTTTAATGAGTCGGTTTGATCAATTTTAGCTACCATAACTATTTCCGCATTGGCATTAGCTATTGCAGAGGCTAGGCTTAAGGTAGCCAATGTATCACTTCCATACCCCTTAAAAAAGCTATCGATTCCTATTACTTTTGGTTTGTACTTATCAATTATACGTATTTGTTCTGCAATCCCCCCCCTTCCTAATGGACCAAAATTCACGATTACAACATTATTATCAGGAGGAACAGTATCTCTTAATTCAGAAAAAGTGTAGTCTGTGATTTCCAAATCGGCCAATGCCTGACCAATAGCATCAAATCCATCTAAATTAACATGCTTCGTTCCTTCTTGCAATAATGCCATAAATAGCAATATAAATACAGTAGCATAAATGCTTTCTAGCCATATATTTCCAATATCAGATTTTTTCCTAGGCATAATTATTTATTCAAATTAAAAATGAATATAATAAAAAAAAGGAAATTTCAAGGTACTTCATGTATCTTAACTAGTGAGTTATTACTTTTAACTTTAATATGAGTCTCAAAAGAAAAAATAGATTAAGTATTGATTCATTCTACGATGGAATTTTATCGGGAGATAAAGTTATCCTTAGTAGAGCGATCACACTTACTGAAAGTACACTTCTGGAAGATCAAATACTATCGACTACTCTCATCGATAAATTACTTCCACATACGGGCAATTCTATCCGAGTAGGGATTACAGGCGTACCTGGAGTGGGTAAGAGCACATTTATAGAAGCACTAGGTGAAAAAATTACTGCAACTCATAAAAAACTAGCTGTATTAGCCATTGATCCTACGAGTCAGCGGAGTGGAGGAAGTATATTAGGTGATAAAACACGCATGGAACTATTATCATCCAATCCAAATGCCTACATAAGGCCCACGGCTTCGCAAAACACACTTGGAGGAGTAGCAAATAAAACAAGAGAGGCCATGTTACTTTGTGAAGCCACAGGATATGAGGTGATATTCATTGAAACCGTTGGTGTAGGCCAATCAGAGGTAGCTGTAAAAGGAATGATAGATTTCTTTTTATTGCTGATGTTAGCGGGTGCGGGAGATGAATTACAAGGCATAAAAAAAGGAATTATGGAAATGGCTGATGGCATCGCTATTACAAAAGCTGATGGTGACAACCTTGCACCTACAAAAAGAGCTAAAGTTGAGTATTCAAACGCTCTTCATTTGTTCCCACCGTCAGAAGCTGGTTGGTATCCAGAAGTTCATACTTGCTCATCTATTACAGGAGAGGGGTTGGAAAACATTTGGAATATGATTGAAAAACAAATAGCTCATACAAAAGAAAATGGCTATTTTAAAAGCTATAGAGAAAGCCAAAACACTTTATGGATGGAAAGCATCATATTAGATCAACTAACGTCTAATTTTTATTCAAATAAGGAAATAAAAAACTCAATAGATAAAATAAAAAGCAAAATCCAGAATGGGGAAATGTCGCCTAAAAATGGAGCAAATATCCTTTTACAAACCTATTTAAACAAATAATATGAGAGGAATAATAAATACAACGCTTCTTTTTTTATTAATTTTCGAAGGCTGCACCACAAAAAAAAACACCCTTCCTATTCTTCAAAACCCTTCACCTGAAAAGAGTACTATTTTAAAATATGCCACTAATTTCAAAGTTCTTAATGAAGGTAATCATAAAATTATTGAAGTCATCGAACCTTATTCTGGTGCTAAGTCAAGTTTAAAATATCGTCTTATTCCCAAAATTGAAAAAGCAGAAAATGACGGAGCAACATTTAAGGAGATCATCATTTACACACCCATTGAAACCTTAGTATGCACATCCACTACGCACATTGCTCCTTTGGATATGCTAAACGTCTCGAATAAATTAACTGGATTTCCTTCTACACACTATATTTCTTCTGAAAAGGTAAGAAGCCAAGTACTATCAGGCAAGACCATCGAATTAGGAAAGGATAATGATTTAAACATAGAATTGCTGATCGAACTATCTCCTGAAATCGTTATGAGTTATAGTATGACTGGGGATTATGGTCAACTTTCAACCATTGAGAAAATAGGAATTCCAGTAGTACAAAATGCTGAATACCTTGAAAAAACACCTCTAGGGAGAGCTGAATGGATAAAATTTATAGCCTTATTTTTCGAAAAAGAACTACAGGCCGATTCGATTTTTAATGAAATTGAGGAAAATTATAACTACGTTAAAACTACAGCAAAAAACACCCCTTCCAGACCAACCGTAATGAGTGGAGTAGTTTATGGAGACACTTGGTATGTACCAGGGGGGGGAAGCTGGATGGCTAAATTTTTTCGTGATGCGCAAACGAACTATTTATGGGCTAATGAAGTTTCAACAGGAAGCTTACAACTCAGTTTCGAAGGAGTATATGAAAAAGCCCAAAATGCTGATTTTTGGATTGGAGCAGGCAATTACTTTTCTTTAGACGAGCTAAAAAACACAGATCATCGCTACCAGAATTTCAAAACTTTCACTACCAAAAGCATATTCACCTACAATGCACGAGTAATAGAAAATGGTGGAAATGATTATTTTGAGTCAGGTTTTTCACGACCCGACATTGTACTGAGTGATTTAGTTAAAATTATACATCCCGAACTTTTACCCTCTCATAAACTATACTACTTCCGTGAATTGGATAAGAAGTAAACAAAATACTATTCTTTATCTTTCATATTAGTTCCTAACAAGAAGGCTTTAATATAGTCATCCAAGTCACCATCTAGGACATTTTGGACATCTGTACGCTCTACGCCTGTACGAGCATCTTTTATAAGTTTATAGGGGTGTAATACATAATTTCTGATTTGCGAACCAAAATCAATGCGCATTTTGCCGCTTTCTACCTTATCACGTTCGGCATTTCGCTTTTCAACTTCAACTTGGTACAATCTAGATTTTAGCATTTTCATTGCTAATTCACGATTAGCCAACTGAGAACGTTCGATGGAACAAATTACTACTATCCCAGAAGGCTTGTGTGTTAATTGCACTTTAGTCTCCACTTTGTTTACATTCTGTCCACCTGCTCCCCCAGATCGTGAAGTTTGTAACTCTACATCCGCAGGATTAACATCTATTTCTATCGTGTCATCTACGATGGGGTAGACATATACCGAAGCAAAAGAAGTATGTCTTCTTCCTCCAGAATCGAAGGGAGATATACGCACTAAACGATGAACCCCTATTTCTGATTTTAAGTTTCCAAAAGCAAAATCACCAACAAATTCTAACGTGGCTGATTTTATTCCTGCCACATCTCCCGACTGATAATTTACCTGCTTTACTTTATACCCTTTTTTCTCTCCCCACATGATATACATCCTGTTGATTATATCAGCCCAATCCTGACTTTCGGTGCCACCTGCCCCCGGATTTATCTCCAACATAGCACCGAGTTGATCTTCTTTACCGCTCAGCATTTTCTTAAACTCTAGTTCCTCTACGGAAGCCTCCACTTGAGTATATTCTGTGTTGATTTCCTCCTCATCAACCTCTCCCAACTCATGAAATTCATTTAGTGTACTCAAGTCTTCAAATGCACTATTCACTTTTGTAAAAGCATCTGTCCAATATTTTTTGGACTTAATTTCTAAAAGCACTTTTTCTGCCTCTTTTGGGTTGTTCCAAAATCCTTCTTGTGCGGTAAGCAACTCCTCCTCTTCTACTTCTTTAACTTTAACATCGTAGTCAAAGATACCTCCCCAAAGCCTCTATACGGGCTTTCAGATCTTTCAGTTGATCTGTCGTCATATTGAAAATAGTTTAATTGTAATTTTTGGTTGTATATAAGAATGGTAATGTACTATTTTACTTTATAAACCCATCCGAATTTATCTTCTTTTCTTCCAGTTCTTATGGCATCTAGCTCATTTAATATTCTATTAGAAAAAGCATCTGCAGGTTTTTTAGGTAAATCATAGTCTACCCCTTCATGTCCAATAGTAGCAATATGCGCTATGGTAGCGGCAGTACCTGCACCAAATGCTTCTTTCAATCTACCTGATTTTATAGCATCAATTAGTTCTGTCACTTCTAACTTTCTTTCCTCCACTTTCATCCCCCAATCACGCGCTAAAGTAAGCACACTATCTCTAGTAATTCCTTTTAAAATAGTATCTCCAGCAGGTGCGGTAACAAGTACATCATCCAAAACAAAAAGAACATTCATAGTCCCAGCCTCTTCAATGTACTTATGCTCTTTGCCATCCGTCCATATTAGCTGATCGTATCCTTTTTCTTGAGCCAGCTTAGCTGGATATAGTGACCCTCCATAATTTCCTCCTGCTTTAGCATAACCAGTACCTCCTTCTACAGCACGGGCATATTTCGTTTCTATTTTCACCCTCACAGGTTTACTGTAGTACTTACCAACAGGACAAGTAATAATCATAAAATCAAAATCATCTGAAGGTCTGATACCAATATATTCATCGGCTGAAAACATGAATGGACGAATATAAAGAGAAGTGCTTTCTGCACTTGGAACCCATTTTTCATCTAATTTTATTAGTTGACTAAGCCCTTCCATGAACACCTCTTCACTTATATGGGGCATACACATTCTATCGGCTGATATGTTGAGTCTTTTGAAATTATCCAACGGACGAAACAATAATATCTCACCTTCAGGTGAGCGATAGGCCTTCATTCCTTCGAAAATAGACTGCCCATAATGTATTGATGGCGAAGCAGGGCTTATCGACAAGTCACGATAAGGAAGTATTTTATTTACTCCCCATTCTCCTTTGCGATATTTAGAAATAAACATATGATCGGAATATACTTTCCCGAATTGGATATCATCAAAATCTACGCGAGTAAGTTTAGAGTTTTCTATTTGTTCTATTTCAATATTCATTGTATCGATCATATCTATTCAACTATTTAGGTAAGAAAAAATGACTACTTTTTTCACAAACCTCCTAACAAACGTTAGGGGGTGCAAATGTAATAAATATCAACGTAAAAAACACGCAATATCAAAAACTCACATCCTTGGTTTCCAAGAAATTTCGTTAGCATCAAGTTCCTTAGTCATCATACGAGAAAGCACGAATAAATAGTCAGACAAACGATTAAGATATTTAACAACAATTTCAGGGACTTCTTCATGTTCGTGTAATGCGATCGTCAAGCGCTCAGCTCTTCGGCACACACAACGGGCAATATGGCAAAATGAAATAGATTGATGTCCACCAGGAAGAACAAAGCTCCTCATTTCTGGCAATAACTCATTCATTTCATCAATTTCAGCTTCTAAGAAGATCACATCACTTTCTTCTAAGTTGGGGATTTTTACTTTTGTATTCCCTTGCTCAGTAGCGAGAATAGAGCCCAACGTAAATAACCTATCTTGTATTTCTACAAGAATCGACATTTTATTTTCATTTACTTTCTGATCGCGAAGCAATCCGATATACGAATTGAGCTCATCTACTGTGCCATAAGCATTTATCCGATCGTGTGCTTTTGACACTCGTTTTCCACCAAATAATGCGGTAGTTCCTTGATCTCCTGTTTTAGTATATATTTTCAAAATGTTATGATTTAGTGTACAATTAAGAAGAAAATTTGTGATTTTATGTGCGGTAATCTTGCATATCACTACAGTAAAACTATAGCTAAATGAATATGAAGATTAATCGTTTTCAATCTTTATGAAATCAAATCACCTCTACACTCAAAGATATTTAATATTTATTAAGCAACTTAACTTTCCTTCCTAATTTGACCTTATTTTGATTTGTTAAGCTCGTCAGGCAAATTTTATTTAACTAAACGACAATAAATGTTGACCAAATCATAAACAAAAAAAAGATCCCGCATTTCTGCGGGATCCGTTTCAAGAAATACACGTCAAAACCAACAGATGCATATCAAAACTTGAAACACAACAAAATCTTACTATCACTATATTTTTGACAAATAATACTCTAAATCAATTACCAAGTAAGAAGCCATTTGTACTACTTCCTTTATTAAATTATTCAGTTCATCTGAGTCTACTTTATTTTCGGACAATTCTTTTAGTCTATCTAGTACTTCTACTAATTGGCTAGAAGCAATATCATTAAATGCTGATTGAATAAAATTAATTGCATCAGTCATGCCCTCCCAATCTCTATTGATATAATAGCGTTTTAATGCTGGAGCCTTCTCATGAGCAGTTAACAATAAACCAAGCATTACTTGCTCCATCATCTCTTTATTATCAGAAAATATGTTTTTTATTTTATCGTAATCAACAATTCTTACTTCAGCCTGCACCATTTTGTTTTGGTTATATTATTAATAACAACACTATTGCATCATCTATGCCAAAACAAAAAATGCCCTTATTTAGCAATAAAGGCATTTAAGATAATTCAACTTTCTCATTTTGAGAAAGTTGAATTATTTTTGAGAACTTTTCTCAAACTTTAATATATACAGCAACTTCAATTGAAGTCATCTGCTTTTTAGGCTTCATCCATAAAAGGATATCTATAGTCGGTAGGTGGCACAAACGTTTCTTTTATTGTTCGAGGTGATGTCCATCGAATTAAATTCAAAGGAGAACCAGCTTTGTCATTCGTTCCCGACCCTCTTGCTCCTCCAAATGGTTGCTGCCCCACTACTGCGCCTGTAGGTTTATCATTAATATAAAAATTACCTGCTGCATTCTCAAGTTTCTTCGTTGCTAAAGTTGCCGCATACCTGTCCTTAGAGAAAATAGCTCCTGTAAGTGCATATTCTGAAGTTCTATCAACTAGATCTAACGTTTCCTCAAATTCATTTTCATCATATACATAAATCGTAATTATTGGTCCGAAAATTTCTTCGCACATGGTTTTAAACTTAGGATTGGTAGTTTTAACCACAGTAGGTTCAATAAAATACCCTTTCGATTTATCATACCCTCCTCCTACTACAATTTCGGCATCATTTTGTGCTTTTACAAAATCAATATATCCTGCAATTTTATCAAATGCTTTCTCATCTATTACTGCATTAATAAAATTAGTAAAATCTTCGGGGCTTCCCATTTTGAAAGATTCTACATCTGTTTTAACTTTTGCTATTACTTCATCAGCAATATTAGTAGGTAGATAAACCCTAGAAGCTGCGGAACATTTTTGACCTTGAAATTCAAATGCTCCTCTAGAAATTCCTGTGGCTACTTGAGCTACATTGGCTGATTTGTGAGCAACTATAAAATCTTTCCCTCCTGTCTCTCCTACAATACGAGGGTAACTTCTATAAGTAGCTATATTATCTCCTATTTCTTTCCACAAGTGTCTAAACACACCCGTTGAGCCTGTGAAATGTAACCCAGTAAAATCTTTATGTTTAAAAATTACATCCCCAGCATCTGGTCCATGAACCGTTACCATGTTAATTACACCATCAGGAAGTCCCGCTTCTTTAAAAATTTCCATTATTACTTGGGCAGAATACACTTGCGTTTCTGCTGGCTTCCAAACGATAACATTCCCCATCAAAGCAGGTGCAGCACATAAATTAGCGGCTATAGAAGTGAAATTAAATGGAGTAAGTGCAAATACAAATCCCTCTAAAGGTCTATATTCCAATCTATTCCACATCCCTTCATTGGATTCGGGTTGTTGTTGGTAAATATCGTTCATGTATTGCACATTGAACTTCAAGAAATCAATCAACTCACATGCTGCATCTACTTCGGCTTGAAATGCATTTTTTGATTGCCCCAACATGGTAGCTGCATTCATTTTGGCTCGAAAAGGTCCTGCTAACAAATCAGCTGCTTTTAAAAAAATAGCAGCTCTTTGTTCCCAAGGAAGGTTAGCCCAATCACTTTTTGCTGCTAAAGCGGCATCAATTGCTTGTTCAACATGATTCTTGGTTCCTTTATTATAATACCCCAAAATATGTTGGTGATCATGAGGAGAGGTCATTTTCTGCTTGTCATCAGTTCTCACTTCCTCACTTCCTATATACATAGGAACATCAATTTCTTTCGATTTCAACTCTTTATAGACTGCTTTTAGTTCTTCTCTTTCTTTGGTTCCTACACCATAACTTAATACGGGTTCGTTATCTGGAAGAGGTACATTATAAACTCCTTTAGGCATAATTTTATCTTTTAATTTAGTATTGTTTGTGGTTGCAAAGGTAATGATTACTTAGAGAACTTTAGTGCATGAAGTTGTTGAAAAATAGTTTCATATTACTAATGAAATTTTCCATAAATAAATTACAAAACATCCATTAATTCACTTAACTTCTTTATTTCAAACTTAGCTTTATGGGGCTTAGCATAACCCGAAGGGTTAAAATAAACACTGTCCATACCAACATTATTTGCACCAGCGATGTCGGTTTTCAAATTATCGCCAATCATAATGGCTTCCCTATTTTCACTGTTTGTGGCACTAAATGCGTACTCAAAAAATTCTTTAGAGGGTTTTTTATGTCCAATAGACTCAGAAGTAATCACTTTATCAAAATATTTTTTTATTCCTGCATTGTTCAGTTTTATTTCTTGAACATCGTCAAATCCATTGGTTAAAATATGTAGTTCATATTTATCTTTTAAATACGTTAGTACTTCAATTGTATCAGGCATTAAATGTGTTCTTCGAGGGCATTCAAACAGATAAAATTCGGAGATATGTTGCGCAAGAGGCAGGTCATAAACATCAGATTGTTCTAAAATTTTAACAAATCGATCTTTCCTTATCACTTCTTTCTCTATTTTTCCTCTATTGTATTCGTCCCAAAGGGCATCATTCACTTTGGTGAAATTTTTCAAAAACAATTCCAATCCTACAGCATCACTTGAAACGTGTTTGTGGTATATCTCCGACAATACTTCTATTGAATTAGTATCATAATCCCACAAAGTGTGATCAAGATCAAAAAAAAGCACTTTATATTTTACCATGTTTTTTGTTCTAATTTGTTTACTGACAACTCTCTATTCGAAAACAATGTATTATACGTCTCTATGTCCAAAAGCAATAATTGATCCTTATCAAAAAAAGAGAAAATCTGCTTTATAATATCTCTCAATTCATCTTTTATAAAGTAAAATACCCACTGATCCTGTTTTCTGACATTAAGAATGCCTGAATTTTTCAAATACGTGATATGTCGAGACGTTTTCGTTTGGGTAAAATCGAGAATATGTTCTAAATCAGAGATACACATTTCATTTTTTTTATATATCAAATAAAGTATCCTTATTCTTGATTCATCTGAAAGAGATTTAAATACCTGTGTGCCTACAGGAAGGCTGAATTTTTTTAACCGCATACCACCATTTTTATTAAATTAAAACTAAACAACTAATATTAAGTAAACTAATGTTGTTAATATTAAACGCTAATTGATAAATTTGAGATTATTATTAAAAAAAGATTCATTGAACAAAGTTAAGATAAAGTACTCAATCCTGTTTACTATCGTTTTAATAACTAGTACTACAGCCAATAAAGTTTTTGGGCAAGGCCGAAAACATATTGTTCAACTATCAGGAATAATTGTTGGTGATAACAACACAAATGGTTTACCAGGCGTTCATATTTATGCGCCAAAAGCAGGAAGAGGTACTACTACCAATTATTTAGGGTATTTTTCAATGCCAGTTCTAGCAAATGACAGTATCGTTATTAGCTCTGTAGGGTATCAAAAACAAAGTTACATTGTGCCTGACGACCCCAATTTGGGAGATAATATCACCTTGTTAGTAGAATTAGTAACTGACATCACCTATTTGGATGAAGTGAATATCGTGCCATTTCCAACAGAAGAGTTATTTAAGGAAGCCATTATTGCACTAAATTTACCTATTGATACGGATAAATATACCAATGAGCAATTGAGTGGAGAGTTATTAGCCTATATGGCCAGTATAACACCAATGGATGGAAATCAGAATCATTGGAATTTTTTAAACCAACAAATTTATCAACAGCAAAACAAATACATGGTGCCTACCAACCCATTTCTCAATCCGTTCAATTGGGCTAATTTTATCCAAGCAATAAAACGAGGGGATTTTAAGAAAAAATAAGCGTACCTCATAGAAATAGAGCATTATTCGATGTATTGGCTTTAACATTAACAGAAAATCTGTTTTTATAAACCATGTTTTATAAAAAGACTCGTTAATTTTACAATATCGACAAAAACACAAATCAAGAAACCAGAGTACTCCAATTGCGTTTTAAAAAAAACATATTCTATGCTTTCATATTGGTGTTAGCACTTAACACGCTACTATTACGTACAGCCTATTGCCAAGAAGCTACTAAAGCGATTAAACTTATTCAAAAAGAGAAAGTTGAAAGTGCCGAGAAATATTTGGGAAAGCTTTTTGAAAAAGATAGCATTAATCCTGAGTATTTTTTTTCCTATTCAATAATCTATTTAATCGACACGCTACCTAAATACAATGTCGAACTTTCCTATCAATACATTACTACTGCCATTCAATTATACAATGAGGTTGAGGACATAAAATTATTACAGAAATTTGCTAAAGAGGGCGTTGATAGTACATTAATGGTCTATCAAAAGTCACGCATAGAAGCAGCTGCTTTTGAAGAGGTGAGAATAATAAACACGGAAGACAGGTATAACTATTTTTTAAAAGTATATCGGGAAAACGAATGGTCGGACACGGTGGTTGTTCTCAGAAACAAAGTAGCCTTTCAGTCTGCACTAAAAGAAAATACGTACAGTAGCTATCGAAAGTTCATGGAAACCTATCCCAAGGCATCTGAAATAGAAGAAGCACGAACCCGATTCGAGCGATTATATTTTGATGAGAACACAAAAGACAAAAAACTTTCGAGTTATGTGAATTTTCTGAAGAAACACCCTGAAACACCTTATAGAGAGTTTGCCGAAAAACAAATTCTAAAATTATCCACCCTTTCTGGGTCATTCGAAAATTTTCTGCAATTCATTACTGACTACCCTAAAAGCAAATGGGTGAAAACTGCTTCAGACTATGTTTTTCATCTTAACCGACAAAACCTTCCTCAAAATTTGTTGTCCGACTCTCTTAACAATATTATTGAGGTAGACCAAAAACTTTTTTTTCCAATTTATAAGTTTGGATTATATGGATTTATCACAGAAAAAGGGGTAGAAGTTATCCCGCCAAAATTCACTCACATTGCGAGTGAATACACCTGTAAAGCTACAGGGAAAGACTTTTTACTTGTAAGTGCTCACGGAGAAAAAATCATCATCAATACCTTAGGAACTACCCTTTGGAAAGGTGATTACGAACAGGTGATTGATCTTGGCAACGGTATACTATGGATAAAACACAAAGACACTTCTACTGTACTACATAAATCAGGTGTGACCATTATTGATGGTCATTTGCAGGATGTTAAATTGATAAACAACCAACTATTAGCAGTTCAGCAAAACAAAAAATGGGGCTTATACTCATTACTGGGACATACCATTTTTGAACCTCAATTTCAAGGAATTGAAGGCATGTATCAATATGTAATTCTGACAAAAAAAGACAATCATGCGGTTACCACCATTGAACAAATTGCTCAAACATCAAGAAATCCACTTAGATTAAACTACATCTATACTGATTTCGAAATGTTGAAATCCAATAATTTGTACGTAGAAAGCAGTAATATCGCAAACATTCTAAATTCAAAATTAGCACCGATGTTGCCTTTGACTACTCAAGAAATTACTTTTATCCCGAGTGGGATAATCGTAAAAAAAGACAACTCAAACATGCTCTATTCGTATGATTTTCAACTCATCACTGAAAACCAATTCTTTAATTATGTTTATAACAAGGATAATCTTTTCATAAATAAAAATGAGCATTGGCAAAAAATAGATGAAGAAGCTGTATACGATACTGCAATAATTTTATCCGACCATATCAGCTTAGGACTAAGGCATGATACAATAACTTTTTTTCTTCAACAAAATCGATTGTTAAAATCAGCAGAAGAAGTATTTCGGATTATTCGTGATCATGGCTATCATGAGGAAAAAGAATCATTTTTAGTATTTACAGAAAACAACCTTGTAGAAGTGTACAATCTTCTTGGACTAGAAATTTTTAAGGGCAAACTAGAGAAAATAAATGCCTTAGGCCCAAACTTAATTGTAATACAACAACATGGGAAAAAAGGAGTAATCGATGCACATGGCAACACAATAGTTCCCTTAAAGATGGATGCCATTGCCAATTACAATAACGGCTCATTTTCTATTCTTTCCAACTCAACATTTGGAAGGTATAATAAGGACAGCACCTATATTTCTCCTGAATACGACAGAGCGCTGAAACCATACAATGATACGTTATTAATAGCCTATAAAGATAATGGGTACGGATTAATACATACAAACAATGAACCCATTACCCATTTTGAATTTGAAGAAATTCGCTATTGGAATGACACTTCGGCTCTTGTAAAGCAAAATTATGAATGGAAAATTTACGATTTTACAGCACAAGAAGCGCTAATTGAAAACATTAAACACATTGAAGATTTATCCAATACATCAGATGAAATTATAATGAAGCTGCTTATTGATAATAATTATGGAGTATATAGTAACACAAGAGGTATTATAGTGCCTTCATCATTCAGTGATATTATCGATATTGGTTCTAATGAGACTCCTCTATATTTAGCCGAACGAAATATAGAAGAAGCAAATTTTTATGTAACCATCTATTATAATAATCGTGGAGAAATTATATACAAACAAGCTTACGAAGGCTTTGATTATCAAAAAGTATACTGCGATAGTAAGTAATGCACTATGGCTCTTTCACAACACACGGTTCTGTTTTTCCATACACTCATACACTTGTTTTATAGATGAATATACTAATAAAACATCATCCTATTATTGATATTACACCTGCTATGTTATCACTGCTAAACATCAAGTTTTCAATCGGTTGTGCTGGTAATCTCCTGTACATATTTTTTTAATTAAAAAGGGTTTTTTAATTCTTCTTTTTTAGGAGGGTTAAATTTCTTATACTTAACATCGAATTACAAACAAATAATGTCTAAAATAGAACAATTTAGTAGTCGGTGGGGCATCATTTTAGCCTCCTTAGGAATGGCCATAGGTGCAGGTAACATTTGGCGATTTCCTCGTTTGGCAGGTCAATATGGAGGAACATTTATTGTTCTATGGATTCTTTTTCTTTTTATTTGGTCCATACCGCTGCTATTAGCAGAATTTGCCATCGGCAAAAAATTTAAAAAAGGAGTAATTGGCTCATTTGCCAGTCTTGCAGGTAAAAAATACACATGGTTGGGTTTTTTTATTACGGTTTGCACACTAGGAATAGCCTTTTATTACTCGATTGTGACAGCATGGTCGTTACAGTATTTAGGTATTTCAATCACCAATATGCTCGACCCTTTGTTTTTAGAACCCTCACTTTCTGAGAAAATAGCACAAGACCCTGCTTACCTAACTACACAATGGGATGCTATCGCCAATGGCAACTGGTTAACCGTAGCACTATACATTATAGTAGTAATGATTGGTACTTATTTATTAGTGAAAGGCGTAAAAAAAGGGCTAGAACGTGCTAATAAAGTATTGATCCCCTCATTATTTATGTTATTAGTAATAATAGCTTTTACAGCTCTAAATATGAAAAATGGGATGAAAGGTTTAGAATATATGTTTTCCATAGATTTCAGTTTATTTAGTAACCCCACCGTTTGGATAGAAGCACTATCACAATCCGCTTGGAGTACTGGAGCAGGATGGGGATTAATGATGACCATCTCAGCGTATTCACGATCGAATGAAGAAGTTACGCTCAACACTTTTGTAGGTGCATTTGGAAACAATACCGCTTCATTATTGGCAGGAATGGCTATTCTTCCTGCCGTTTTTGCTTTATCAGCAAGTGATGCCGAAGCGATAAGTTATTTACAGACAGGCAATCAGGCATTAACATTCACCATCATCCCTAAACTTTTCGCCAGTATTCCTGGAGGGTCATTTCTTTCCATTATTTTCTTTTTGGCGCTGTTTTTAGCAGCATTTAGTTCTTTACTACCTATGATTGAACTTTTTACAAAAAATTTAATGGATCTCGGCATTACACGAAAAAAATCTGTGAGTAGAGTGATCCTTTTTTTCATTTTATTCGGACTTCCTTCCGCATTAAGCCTCAGCTATTTCTCTAACCAAGATTGGGTTTGGGGTGTAGGATTAATAGTGACAGGGATGTTCATTATGTTTGGTGTAGTAAAATTTGGGGCAACTCGATTTAAAACGGAATTGATTGATGGAGGTTCTGATTTTAAAATACCTACAAAATATTTTACAATATGTATTACCGCAAATATTGGTGTCGCTTTATTTCTAATCTATTGGTGGTTATCACAAGGATATAGTACATTTCCATGGTTTAATGAATATGGATTTTGGAATGTATTTGACACCTATAGTAATGCCTCTGTGGTGACACAATGGGGCACCATACTTCTTATAGGGTATTTACTAAATAATTATTTATATCGAAAATTTGTAATCGGAACACAAGAATGAATATTACTACCATTATCACCATGATTTTATGCCTAGGTAGTGTCATTGGGGGCTTTATCTATTTTTTGTCATTAGCCATGAAAAATGAGAGCAAGCATAATAAGGAGCGTATAGATTGACCCTACTCAATGAATTCTATGATAATCATTCGACATTACAAATGTCTTATAGCTGCTAAAAACTCGCATCAATACTCAATCTACTTGATGGGACTAACGGAGGTCAAGAAAATGACCAATACTATGTAACATTCTTGAACCTGTATCGTCTAAATTATGGTATGAAAAAAATTATTTTTACTTTTCAGATGGCACTTCGTGATGCTCGTAGTAATGTGTTTCATACATTTCTTTCAGTTTTAGGAATAGTAATCGGAGTGGCTGCTTTAGTTGGAATATTATCATTAATTGATGGGATGGAACGGTTTGCACATCGACAAATCGAACAAACAACAAATCTTAAAGGTATTCTCATCCAAACGATTACTACTGAAAAAATAAACAATATAGCAATCACTAAAACTAATTATGACTTTTTCGATTATACTAAATTCAAACAGCTAACTAATGATTTGAAAATAGATGGAAAAGCCTACATGCACTATCGGGAGGCTGGATATATCGAAATGGAGGATAGTGATAGCACCATTGGCACCTTATTTTCTGGAATTGTAGACACAAAAAAAGATCAGTTTAAAGTAATAGAAGGTCGTTTTATAACTAAAAATGATTTACAAAAAAAGGACTCCGTGGTTATGGTTAACAAAACCATTGGGCTACAACTCGCTGATTCTATTACTGATTTAGTAAATAGAAAGATAAAGTACAAAAATGGATATTATAACATAATAGGAATAATCGACACTTCTGATTCGGATCCCGAGGTATTTGTTCCTATTACACTTATTGCTAATGAGGCATTAAGTAAAAAACCTCCTACATGTGTTATCGTTGCCAATTCGGTGGAGAATGTACCTGAGATAAAAGAAGCTATTGAAAATTGGATTGAAGTGAATTTCAAAAACCATAATAACGATTTTAAAATAATCACCAATGAGTTTCGTGTGGAGCAAGCTAATCAAGGTTTTTTAATATTCAGAATTGTAATGGGGTTAATTGTTGGGATTTCAGTACTCGTAGGCGGCATTGGGATCATGAATGTTTTACTAATTTCGGTGAACGAACGAATTACTGAAATCGGAATACGTAAAGCTGTCGGAGCCAAGCAAAAAGACATCGTCATTCAATTTTTATCCGAATCAATTACCATCAGTATATTGGGTAGTGTGCTAGGGTTAATTTTAGGGATTGTATTTACCATGATTGCTGTTCCTATTATCAAGCACATCACTAAGATTCCTTTTGAAGCAGCATACACATTCAACACTTTCATCATTATCTCCATCATATCCGTTTTAGTAGGCGTTATTTTTGGAACATACCCAGCATTAAAAGCCTCGAAACTCGAACCTGTGGAAGCGATAAGACATGAGTAATATGTGTTACTCCTTCCGAATTCAAAGGTTAGTGAAAGGAATAATTATTGACTTTTTTATTCTACCAAAGTAGTATACTTAATTGGGCAGTTGTTACAATTCTCAGGTTTTTGTACATTGGCTTTTCAATCACTTAACTTATGAAAAACATACTACTTTTATTATCGCTCACATGCGCCTTTTATGTTGGTGCTCAAGATTATTTCTATAAAAACAAAGGGCCATTTATTGAAAACATCCCATCACCAGAGGATTTTCTTGGATATCACATTGGTCATCAGCATACCCGTCATGACCAAATTGTATCCTATTTGGAAAAATTAGCTGAATTATCTGATCGTGCCACTATTACCTATTATGGAAAAACGCATGAATATAGAAAGCTAGTGATTCTGAATATTAGCAGCCCTCAAAATATAAGCAACCTTGACAAAATACGTGAAGAGCATCATAAAGTTGCCACGCCTACAGCGGAAGTTAATTTAAGTAACCTCCCTCTTTTTATAAATCTTGCTTACAACGTTCATGGGAATGAACCTTCCAGCTCCGAAGCAGCACTATTAACAGCTTACACTTTGATCGCTTCAATGAATGAACAAATAGTAGATTATTTAAATGAATCTGTGATATTTATTGACCCAACCATTAACCCCGATGGAAGAGACCGGCATGCCAACTGGGCAAACACACACAAAGGAAGTCCTCCCGTTGCTGACCCCATGGATATTGAACATTCTGAGATTTCACCTAACGGAAGAACCAACCACTATTACTTTGACCTGAATAGAGACTGGTGGTTAGCGGTGAATCCTGAAAGTAGAGGTAAATTAAAATGGTATCATGAGTGGTATCCCAATGTAGTTACCGATTTTCATGAAATGGGTACAAATAGCACTTACTTTTTTGAACCTATGAAACCAAATGCGAGTAAGAACCCCATTATGCCAAAAGAAAATTACACCACACTAAACGAAACTTTTGCCAAACAATTTGCCCATGACCTAAATGAAATTGGGTCGATGTACTTTTCAAAAGAAGTGTTTGATGGCACCTACCCTGGCTATGGATCTTCTTATCCTGATTTACAAGGGGCCCTTGCCCTGTTATTTGAACAAGCCAGTTCGAGAGGGCATGTCCAACGTCAAAATACAGGTAAAAATTTAACATTTGCATTCACTATCCGAAATCAATACACTTCTAGTTTTGCGACCATAAAAGCGGCAATAAACAATAAGTCTATCTTATACGATTATCAGAAAAGATTTTTTAAAAGTGCACTCTCAAATGCTGGAAAAAGCAACATTAAAGGGTATGTATTTGGTGATTGGCAAGATCCTAGCAGAACAAATGAATTTATAGACAAGCTGCTTTTACATAAAGTAAAAATCTATGATTTAGAGAAAGATATAGTTGTAAAAGGAACTACCTATAAAAAAGGGGGAGCTTATTTTGTGCCAACAAAACAGCCACAGTACCGAATGGTACAGTCCGCCTTTGAAACGTATGCCACATATAGTGATAGCGTGTATTATGATGCTTCTGCTTGGTCATTGGCTAATTTCTATAATTTACCTTATTCTATATCAACTACTGCATTAACGGGTAAGGAGATTACTACTACTCCTGTATATGCTACCAGTATCCCTCAAAAATCTAATTACACCTATATCCTTCCTTGGAATGATTATTACGCTCCTGCTGCATTATATTACCTTCAATCACATGGCGTGGTCACTACCTCCGCTTTTAAACCATTCGGCATTACTACTAGTGAAGGGAACAAAGCGTTTAGTTTTGGTACAATTGTTATTCCTGTAGGTCGACAATTAATTTCATCCGATTCGCTATACCAATTAGTTAAAAATACTGCAAATAAATGGCCTATCCAGATGAGTACTACCTCTACAGGATATAGTACTTCTGGGATAGACTTGGGAAGCCGAAATTTGCAAGTACTCACATTACCTAAGGCTGTTATGTTTGTAGGTGAAGGCGTAAGTTCCTACGAACAAGGTGAAGTTTGGCATCTTTTAGATAAACGAATGAATATGCCTATCACTAAAGTTCCCCTAAGAAATTTTGACCGATTAAATTTATACGACTATAATGTAATGATAATGGTATCGGGAAGTTACCATCAACTCGACTCTGCTGATAGAGAAAAAATAAAAAATTGGATAGCAGAAGGAAACACATTAATAACTTCTAGAACTGGTTCAAAATGGGCTGTTGAGGAAAATATCGTTCAAGAAACCTTAATGATAGGGTCAGTAGAAGATAATGACTCAAAGACTGTAAACCGTCTAAATTATGTAGATGCAAGAGAACACATTGGTAAAGAACAAGTTGGAGGGGCTATTTTTGAAATAGACCTTGATATTACCCACCCATTAGGTTTTGGGTATACACGAAGGAAATTACCTGTATATAGAAACAGCTCGGTTTGGCTTTCTCCAAGTTTAAGCCCTTATGGTACTGTAGGCAAGTATACCAATACACCACATATCGATGGGTTTATTACTACTAAAAACTTAAATACTTTCTTAAAACCTTCAGCATCACTTATTGTTAGTGCTGTAGGTAAAGGAAGAGTAGTGATGTTTGCCGACAACCCTAATTTTAGAGGAGCATGGCTAGGCACCAACCGATTATTTTTAAATGCGATTTTTCTCGGACAACACATAACAGTACCCAAGTAAATTGATGAAAGTAAAGTTTTATACTTTGTAGTTAGATGATAACAACATCTATTGTTTTTAAATAAACAACAAAGCAATAAAGTTTGTTTTCAATAAAAATAAATATTAACTTATATTTTATTGCGAAAAATCACAATTATATAATAATGAAATTAATTACTTATAAATATTTATTAATGGGTATATTTTTCCTATATATCCTTCCCTCATACAGTCAATCTGATGATTGCAAAGTGACGAAATTAGGGCTTAACGAGGCGTATAAAGGAGACTGCAAGAAAGGACTGGCAAATGGACAAGGAGAAGCAACTGGTGAATTAGGCACTTATGTAGGTACCTTTAAGAAAGGTGTTCCCAACGGTATGGGGAAATTATCATATGGAGAAAACCATTACTATGAAGGAAAATGGAAATCAGGCAAAAAGCATGGTGAAGGCACATTGTATTTTCCAGCCGATAGCGTTGTTAGAGGTTTTTGGGATGAGGACGTATACATTGGAGAATATCCCTCTCCCTATAAAATTGTCTCTCAATATGGGTCGGCAAAAATAAGTATAAGAAAGATTAACGATGATGGTGATGGTATTGATATCGTTTTTATTAGAAATGGGATGCGAACACAACAAGATGTTGTACAACTAACGATGCAGAATAGTTCAGGAGTACAACAAGACGGTCAGTATCTTGGTTTTCTAAATGTAAGTTTTCCATTTGATGGAAGAATAGAGGCTAAAGTGCAAAACCTAATGCATACCGCTACCAACATCGTTAGTTTAGTATATAAAATTTACGAAAAAGGACAATGGCAAATAGTTATAAACTACTAAAATCTTTTCTTACTAATATAATTGATCGAAGAGCTGTAACAACACTACTTCCAAAAAACAACACTTGAAGGCATCTGATCTACTTGAAACGTTAACTCAAATGACTCTTCCAACATTCAGTTCACTCTATAGTTTTTTTTATCTTTGTGGTGTTGATGAATTCATCTAAAAATAAAAAACACCTCACACATGATTCAAATTATTAGTGGCACAAACCGTGTCGACTCAGTATCTAAAATATTATCACAAACCTATCAAGGAATTTTATCTTCGTTAGGGCATGAAAGCAATATTATTGATTTAAATGATCTACCAGAAGATTTTGCCTATAGTGCATTATATAACAATGCAGGTAAAAATCAAGATTTTAATATTTTCCGAGAAACAATGCTTAACGCTGAAAAGTTTGTTTTTATAGTACCTGAGTACAATGGCTCATTTCCTGGCGTACTCAAAACATTTATCGATGGACTACAATTTCCTGACACTTTCAAAAACAAAAAAGCAGCATTAGTAGGCTTGTCGAGTGGAATTCAAGGTGCTGGATTAGCTTTAAGCCACCTTACTGATATTTTTAACTATTGTGGAATGCATATTTTAGCACAAAAGCCAAAATTAATGCATATCGAAAAAAACATGAAAGACAAAAAAGAACTAGGAGATTTCTATACAAGTTTACTACAAGAACAAGCAGAAATGTTCATTGCGTTTTAACCCACTTTTTGTAATCATAATTAATTACACTATAAAAAGTTAACCTTCTTTTTTTTTGAATAAAAAAATTGACATTCCAACACTAGCAAAAAATTTTACACCAACAACCACTACAATTGGAGTAAACTAAAATGTTGGGAATGTCAATCATATCATTTCTTCTATACATTTACAGAAGCAATTAATTTTGGTGCAACTCTTCTAGTAGGAACATTTTTTAACAACCACTAAATACTCTCACCTCGATAAAATCGGGGCAAAAAATGAGAGCTCCTACTTGGAAAAATAAGAAGAGCTGCACCTCCATTAATCTACATTATCATGAAGGAATTTATTATTCCCTAATATCTGATTTTCATCATTTAAATTATACTTTGAAACATGGGCTTCTGAAGAGTGAGGCACATTTTGTAAGCGTACATCTTTACGTAAATACGCAGGTACATCTAACTTATGTTTAAAATCACTCGATTCTACTTCAGGCTTATTCAACCCCTTTAGCTTTCTAATTCTCTCTTTTGCCTGCTCTTCGAGTCGTGATTTTGTATTTCGCACCTCCATCATCCCTTCATCATCTATCCCTTGATCAATGCTATCTCCTTGTATTTCAAATTCATCTTCCAAACTGTTAAACAACACATCATCGTTTTCCTCAGGAAATTCTTTAGGCGCATCATCAGGCTCTAACCGATGTGTAAAAGCATATGGTCGATCAGGAACTTCATCTGTGATGTCAGGATCTACTGTTTTGAGTGTTATCTCGTCAAGAGAATTTCTTTCAGGCTCAGCATTGAATAAATCAAACTGATTATCTTTTTCTAAATTATATATTCTAGGTTTTTCTTCAACTTTTTTCTTTTCAGTTGGCATCAGACGTTCCGATTTATCTTCAAACCCAGTAGCAATTACAGTTACCCGAATACTTTCACCTAACTCAGTATCTACGCCATGCCCAAAAATCACATCGGCCTCATCACCTGCCATTTCCTGAATATATTCTGTTATTTCTGTAAGTTCATCCATTTGCAATTCGGCCTTATCGCCAGAAATAATAGACAGCAATATTTTTTTAGCTCCTCTAATATCTTTATTATCCAATAGAGGGGATGACAAAGCTTCTTCGGCTGCTTTTTTCGCTCTATTTTCTCCTTTTGTTTCCGAGGAACCCATTACTGCAGCTCCTGCATTGTGCATTACAGTACGTACATCTTGAAAATCAACATTTACAATACCTGCTACTGTAATTATTTCTGCAATCCCCTTTGCTCCAGTAGTCAACACATTATCGGCTTGACTAAAGGCATTTCCTATAGTAAGGTTGCCATATATCTGTCGTAGTTTATCATTTGAAATGACAAGTACAGTATCGCAATTTGCTTTCAAATCGTCTATTCCTTCTTGTGCTTGTTGCATTTTTTTCTTCCCTTCAAAAGAAAAAGGAGCCGTAACTATACCTACAGTAAGTACATCTAATTCTCTCGCTACTTGGGCGATTACTGGAGCTGCTCCTGTGCCAGTACCTCCACCCATTCCTGCGGTTATAAAAACCATTTTGGTATCAGTACCTAAAAAATCTCGAATATCTTCTTTACTTTCTAAAGCAGCATTTCTTCCTACTTCTGGATTTGCTCCTGCACCTAACCCTTCAGTAAGGTTAACCCCAATTTGAAGTCGATTAGGTACTGGACTACTTTTCAATGCTTGTAAATCCGTGTTACATATTACGAATTCTACGTCTTTAATACCTTGGTTAAACATGTGGTTTACGGCATTACTTCCTCCACCACCGACACCGATTACTTTAATAATCGATTTGTGGTGCTTAGGGATATCAAACTTATAAGTTGAATCTGACATTATATTATAAATTAGTGGTCGTTCTATTTAAATCAAATTTTTAATTAATAATCGCTTTTTAGTTGATCATCAATTAATAATCCTTTGGTTTTGTTTAGTATCTTCGAAAAGAAATCTCCAGTTTTTAATTCCTTCTTTACAGATGCCGATTTTAAATTATTTCCAATTTTCACATCATTGTATCTGTTTTCACGCTCGTCTAAAGCTCTAAACCCTGAAAGCACTAGACCTATTGAAGTAGCAAACATTGGGCTTTTTATGCTATCCATTTTACTTTTTCCTAAATGCTCATTTGGAAAACCAACGCGAGCATCCATACCCGTCATATATTCTACTAATTGCTTTAAGCAATTAAGTTGAGAGCCCCCTCCTGTAATAATTATACCTCCAGCTAATTTTCCATCATAGCCTGAGTTTATGATTTCTGTATGCGCCAATTCAGTGATTTCAATCATTCTCGCTTCAACAATGTGCGCCAAATTTTTAATTGATATTTCCTTTGGTTGACGATTTCTTAAACCAGGAATAGATACTATTTCATTTGGACTAGCCTCTTCTGCAATTGCTTTTCCAAATTTTGTCTTTAGCAGCTCTGCTTGATGCTGCATCACCATACATCCTTGCTTTATATCCGAAGTAATTATATTTCCTCCAAATGGAATAACAGCCGTATGACGGATTATGTTATCATGAAAAATAGCAACATCAGTTGTACCGCCACCAATATCTACTAAACAAATTCCTGCCTCTTTTTCCTCTTCACTCAGTACTGCTAAGCTTGAAGCTAAAGGCTCAAGAATTAAATTTTCAATTTCTAAACCTGCACGTTTCACACATTTATTAATATTGTTTATCGCATTAGTCTGAGCTGTAATTACATGGAAATCCGCTTCTAATTTCACTCCCGACATCCCCACAGGATCCATAATTCCTTCTTCATAATCTACTATGTAATCTTGAGGCATAACATGTATTATTTCGCTTCCAGGAGGAATAACGATTCTATACATATCATTAGTAAGTCTATTTACATCCTCAATAGTGATTTCGTCATCTGATGAGTTTCGAGTAATACTTCCGTGATGGATAGAGCTTTTAATGTGTTGCCCTGCAATACCCACATTCACCACACGAATATCAATCCCTGATTGATTTTCAGCATCACTTACAGCTTTTTGAATTGCGGTCACCGTTTTGTCGATGTTTGTAACAATGCCACGGATAACACCATCCGATTCCGCTTTGCCCATCCCTAAAACCTCGAGCTTTCCAAACTCATTTTTCCGACCGACAATTGCGCAGATTTTGGTAGTACCTATATCTAGGCCGACTACGATTTTGTCATTTTCCATATTATTCATTTTAGTGGTTGTTAATTAATTAAGTCAGTTTTCCATTCCGACTTTATTTTTTTATTATTTAATCTGCAATAATTTGCCCTTTATACATCAGATTTACTTTATCATAATAATTCCAGCCTTTTAAAGGCAAAATGCGTTTATAAAAAATTTCTAACTTTTTGAATTTTTCTTCTAATTCATCAATCTGTCCAAACTCAATGTATTGCTTCGTAACCTGTGGGTATAATACTACGTCTCCACGTTGATCAATATCTATTTGAGCTATTTGAGCTTTCCAAAAATCATCTCCTTGTACAAATTCTATCAACTCTAACAATGTAGGTTTCGTTTGAACTAAAGATGTTTCACTTATAGCAAGTTTTTCAGCCCCTTTCCCACTTATCAATACTACTCTCGAATTATATTTTTCTGACACAGGCATAATTTCTCCCTCTTCAGATATATATGCATCTTTTTTACCACTTCTAATTATTCTTGCTATTGGTCTTCGGAGATTTACCTTCACAATTAAGTTTCCTTTTAAATCTTTAAACACTTCGGTTTCCTTGATATAAGGAGAGGCAATTATTCTATTTTCAATTTCTTTTAAATTCACTAGTTTAAACGACTTACCAATAACCACATCTTCACCTCCTTGATTTAATAATTTGATTACATCGTTTTTATCTACATAATAATTCTCTTGCTGGTTTTCAATATCAACAATTACATCATTGCATACTTCTTCGCTATATTCTCTATTTGCAAAAGCAATAAAAGAGAATATAACAATTGCACTTAGTACTACTTTAACTGTTTTCGATATTTTTAATCGTTTAAACACTATATTTTTCGATTAAATTATTTTTTATTTTACTCACAAATTGATCAATATCTCCCGCACCAATTGTTACAACTACCTCCAAATCCAGTGCCTCTAACACTTTTAGCAAATTTTGTTTATCCGTACTGTATTTTTCAACCACAATATCCTTATACACTATTTCAGAAGTTATGCCCTCGATTGGTAATTCTCTTGCTGGATAAATATCCATCAACACCACTTTATCTGCATAATTTAAACTTTGAGCAAAACCTTCTGCAAAGTCACGCGTACGCGAAAATAAGTGGGGCTGAAAAACAGCTGTAATATTTTTATCAGGATAAATGGCTTTCACCGATTTCAAAAAAGCTTCTATTTCGGTAGGATGATGTGCATAATCATCAATATAAATCACTTTTTCAGAACGAATGATATATTCAAACCTACGTTTTACACCTGAATAGGTAGCTACTGCTTTTTTTATTTCATCTTCATTTACTCCTGCTTGTAAAGACACCGCTATTGCTGCTATCATATTTTCAACATTATGATAACCAGGGACGCTCAGACTTAACCCATTAATCTCATGACCTCCACCACAGAAGTCAAATTCAAAAAATCCGTTTGTTATTCTTAGGTTAACGGCAAAAAAATGTCCCTGATCAATACCATATGTGTCGGTTTCTATGTTTAACGATTTTGTGTCTATTTCATTTTCTAGCTTTTCATTTATAAATAGACGCCCCTCCTTTTGTACTTGACTAATAAACTTCTTGAACGAATCATGTAATGCATTTTTATTATCATAAATATCTAAATGATCGGCATCCATTGAAGTGACAATTGCCATGTTGGGGTGAAGCGTTAAAAATGATCGATCAAACTCATCAGCTTCTACTACTGCTATTGTATCTTCTTTCAGCTCTTTATTAACAATTAAATTCGAATTGTAATTCGTAGACACCCCTCCCATAAAAGCAGTGATATCTTTCCCTGAAGATTTTAATATATGCGCCACCATAGACGAAGTGGTTGTTTTTCCATGAGTACCTGCAACCGCAATAGTAAAAATATCTTTAGTGATCAACCCCAACACCTCAGATCGCTTCATAATTTCAATCTCTTTTTCCTTTAAATAACATAGCTCTTTATGAAGTATTGGAACGGCAGGGGTGTATACCACCAATGATTTCGATATATCGTCAAATAGTTTTGAAGGAATACATTCTACATTATCTTCATAATGAATTTTAATACCCTCCTCTTCTAGGCTTTGTGTAAGAGGCGTATTTGATCGGTCATAACCATGTACTTCGATGCCATTTTGATTAAACCAACGTGCAATAGCACTCATACCAATGCCGCCAACCCCGATAAAATAGACGATATGTAAGTCTTTTAACCTCATTTCATTTGCTGTATTGCTACTTTTACAATGTTAATTGCGGCATTAGGCATTCCCATTTTCGAAATATGATAAGCCATCAAATGGCATAATTTATCGTTATAGACCAACGCTATGGCTTCATCTACTAATTGATGAACAGCATCTTTATCTACTATAATTTTAGCGGCATCTTTTTTTACTAAAGCCGTTGCATTTTTAGTTTGATGGTCTTCGGCAACGTTAGGAGAAGGCACCAGAATCACCGGTTTTTTGGCTAAGCATAATTCTGAAATAGACAACGCTCCAGCACGTGACACAACCACATCAGCGGCAGCATACGCTAAGTCCATTTCATTAATAAAGGCCCTCATCCTTATGTTTTTAGAAGCATTATCTTTAAGCTTGTGCTTCATCTCTTCATAATAAAATTTTCCTGTTTGCCATATAAGTTGAACATCAGTATCTGTTATTTTGGAAATGTTTTTAATGATAGCATCATTTATTGTACGAGCACCAAGACTTCCTCCAAGAACTAAAATTGTTTTTTTGTTTTTATCTAGCCCGAAATGAAGCAACGCCTTTTCTTTTTTGGCTTCGACATTGATAATATCCTTTCGGACAGGGTTTCCTGTCATTACTATCTTTCTAGCATCAAAATATCTTTCCATTCCTTCATAAGCCACACATATTTTTTTTGCCTTTTTCGACATCCGTTTATTAGCTAGCCCTGCATACGAATTTTGTTCTTGAATAACAGACGGTACTTTCATATTATTAGCGGCCATCATGATAGGCCCCGAAGCATATCCTCCAAATCCAATTACCACATCAGGCTTGAATTTTTTAATTATCTTTCGAGCTTTCAAAAAACTTACTACAACTTTTATTGGGAAGAATATATTTTCAATCGTTATTTTTCTCTGAATTCCACTTATCCAAAGCCCTACTATTCTATACCCCGCTTCTGGCACTTTTTGCATTTCCATTTTTCCTTGTGCACCTACAAATAATATTTTTGCATTAGCATGTTTGTCACGTATTGCATTGGCTACTGCAATAGCAGGATAAATATGTCCTCCTGTTCCTCCTCCAGTTATAATAAATCGATATGGTTGTAATTCAGTCAATTATTTTTTTTAATGTTATGTGTTTATGTTTTTCTACTAATTATATGATTCTAGGTTCATTTTTTATTTCATGAGCTACCGTACCCCATTCATCGTCCGTTTGCCCTCGGCTTACACTTAATATAATCCCTAATGAAAATCCTGTAAATAACAATGACGTGCCCCCCATACTAATTAATGGTAAAGGCAAACCAGTAACAGGGCCTAAACCTACTACCACTCCCATATTTACCATTGCTTGTAATACAATGGCAAAACTTAACCCTGCCGACAGCAGCCCCCCATACGCCTGTTCACTGTTAGACACCCCTTTCATCCCTCTATACAATAAGATTAAGTATAGTAGTAAAACCGTTACGCCACCTGTCATACCATATTCCTCGATTATTATCGCATAGACAAAATCTGAAAAGGGAGCTGGCAAAATATTTCGCTGTGTACTTTTCCCTGGCCCTTTTCCTACAATCCCTCCTGAGGCTACTGCTATAAAACCATGTTTGGCATGATAACCCACCTCTTCTTCATTAAAAAAACTTTCAATTCTACTTTTTGCGGTTGCTCCACGAACACCAAACTCTAATGCGATTACTCCAGCTAGACAGCCCACAAAGACTAACATCGCTAGGTATTTTATTGGCACCCTGCCAATAAACATCAACAACATACAAGTAGCAAAAAGTAATATTGCCGAAGAGAGGTTTGTTAAAGCAATCAATCCACAAATAACCCCACTCCATATTAAAATGGGGATGAGTGATTCTTTAAATGAATCAATGTTTTGCTGACGTTTTGCCAACATACTTGCCAAACTTGTAATAAGGGCTAAACTAGCTAAATCAGAAGGCTGAAATGTTTTGTTAATTATTGGAATTACTATCCACCGAGAAGCATCATTAATAGTAGCCCCATTGGTAAAGGTATACACCAATAATGGTACACTAACCCATAACGCAAACCGAGACAACCTTGAATAGTAGCGATAATCTATTTTATGTGCTATCCACATCGCACCAAGCCCCAAGATCAATAACATTGTATGATTAACCAAATAGGTTTCAGGGTTGGTCATATGCTTAAATGCCAATGTGCCTGTAGCACTATAAACTACCATAACGCTTATTAATGACAAAGCAAAAACCACCATCCATATTACAGGATCACCCTGTAAATGTTTATCAGTCCATTGTTTTACTTTTTCCATCATCATCAATTGCTATAATTATTTTTATAACTCAATACCACTTCTTTAAATTGATCTCCTCTATCTTCATAATTATTGAATAAATCAAAACTTGAACAAGCAGGGGAAAGTAACACTACATCATTATCTTCTGCATATTTTAGAGCCGAGCCTATAGCTTGTCTCATACTATCTGTTTCAAGAATATTGACAATATGATCATGAAATACCTCTCGCAACTTTTCATTGTCTTTTCCTAAACACACTAATGTTTTTACTTTTTCGTTTACCAATTGCATGATTTGGCTATAATCATTTCCTTTATCTACTCCTCCAGCTATCCACACTAATTTATTACTAAAGCTTTCCAACGCATACTTAGTGGCCTCCACATTAGTGGCTTTTGAATCATTATAAAAATCCACTTCATTTATAGTTGCCACATACTCCAACCGGTGAGGTGCATTCTCAAATGTTTTTAATCCTTCTTTTATCTGTTTTTCAGAAACACCTACTTTTAGTGCTGACAACACCGCTGCCATAGTGTTGATAAGGTTGTGCTTTCCTTTTAATGTTGTTTCTGATTGAGGGATTTGAAATACTTCTTCATTTAAACTGAAAATCATGTTTTCACCAATCACCCTAGCTACATGAGAAGGGTTTGCAGAAATGGAAATAGGCAATTTGATTCCATTATAGTTTTTAGAATCAAGTTTATTTTTGATGTTTTCGTCATCAGTAAGATAGATGAAAGAAGCCTCTGGCTTTAAATTATCAATCAACCTAAACTTAGCATCGATGTATTTCTGAAAAGAGTATTCATATCGATCCATATGATCAGGAGTGATATTAAGTATGACTGCCACTTCTGGAGAAAACTTATCTATTCCATCAATCTGAAAACTACTCATCTCTATGACATAGAAATCTTTATCGTCATCAATTACCTGCTTTGCAAAGCTTTTTCCTACATTTCCAGCTAATCCTACATTATAACTAGCCTGCTTTAATAAATGATAGGTAAGAAGTGTTGTTGTTGTTTTACCATTAGTACCTGTTATAGCAATAATTTTCGCATCTGTATTTCTACTCGCAAATTCGATTTCATCAATAATGTTAATACCTCGTTTAATAGCCTTTTGCAATAATGCTATCGACCCTGGTATTCCAGGGCTTTTAATAATTGTAGTTGCCTCAAGTATTTTTTCTTCACTATGCATTCCTTGCTCAAAGTCAATTCCTGATTCTTTTAATTGTTTACTATATTTTGCCTGTATAGCACCCTTCTCCGAAACGAACACATCATACCCTTTCGCTTTTGCTAATAAAGCTGCTCCTGTTCCGCTTTCTCCTGCTCCCAATATGACAATTCGTTCACTCATTATCTAAGTTTCAATGTTGCTAATGTGAGTACTGCTAAAAGTATCCCTGTAATCCAAAATCGAATCACAATCTTTGGCTCTGGTATATTTGATTTTTGATAGTGATGATGTAATGGTGCCATTTTAAGCACACGTCTTCCTTCACCATATTTTCTTTTTGTATATTTAAAATACAAGACTTGGACGATTACTGATAAATTTTCAATAAGAAACACCCCACATAGAATTGGGATAAGTAATTCTTTCCGTATGATTAATGCTGAAACAGCTATTATTCCTCCAATGGACAGGCTTCCTGTATCTCCCATAAAGACTTGCGCTGGGTATGAATTATACCACAGAAAACCTAAACACGCCCCTACGAACGCTGTTGAAAACACCACTACCTCTCCTAAATTAGGGATATACATAATGTTTAAATACTCCGTGAAATCGGTACGTCCAGAAATATATGCCAAAATAGCAATGGTAATTCCTACTACTGCAGATGTCCCAGCTGCCAAACCATCTAACCCATCTGTAATATTTACTCCATTCGAAACTGCTGTAATAATAAATGTGACGATTAACACGTAGATTATCCAAGTATAATCCGCACTTAAAAAAGGAATAATATTCTCATAATTCAGTAAATTGTCTTTAAAGAAAGGTACTGATGTTATGTTTGATTTTACTACATTAAAACCTTCGCCCACATACTCGCCCACCAAAACATCTGGATGAAAATATAAGATAAGTCCTACAATTAGTCCTATGCCTACTTGACCAAGTATTTTAAATTTTCCCGCAAGACCATCTTTGTTCTTTTTAAATACTTTAATGTAATCATCAATAAAGCCAATAGCTCCTAGCCAAAGAGTAGTAATTAAAAGAAGGATAACATAAATATTATCCAGTTTGGCAAAGAGTAATGTAGGAATTACTATTGCTCCGATAATAATAAGCCCCCCCATAGTAGGCGTTCCTTTCTTTTCCATCTGCCCTTGCAACCCTAAGTCACGGACGCTCTCTCCAATTTGTTTGTTTTGAAGTAATAGAATTAATTTTTTCCCGAAAAAAATTGTAATCAATAATGACAGTATAACAGCAGCACCTGCACGAAACGATATATATTGAAATATACCCGCTCCCATTAGGTTGAAATTCTTGTCAAGGTATTCGAATAAATAATATAACATTCTACTTCTAACTTATTAAGTTCAACATTCTACCTAATACTTCCCGGTCATCAAAATGGTGCTTCACTCCACGAATTTCCTGATACGTTTCATGCCCTTTTCCTGCGACCAATATGATGTCCCTTTCTTGTGCCAACAAACAAGCAGTTTTTATTGCTTCCTCTCTATCAGAGAGAACTATTGTTTTTCTATAATCAGAGGGACTCACGCCCTGCTTCATTTCATTTATTATTTCATCTGGGTCTTCATCCCTAGGGTTATCTGATGTAAGAACTACTTTATTACTCAAACTCGTGGCAATAGATGCCATAAGTGGTCTTTTTTCTTTATCTCTATTTCCTCCACACCCTACTACGGTAATCAATTGCTCATTTCCTGTTCGGAAATTATTGATGGTAGTTAATACATTTTTTAGTGCATCAGGAGTATGTGCATAGTCAACAATAGCTATTATATTAGCATTGTTTGAAATTTGTTCAAACCTACCAGATGCTGCGCTTAGTAATGTAAGTTGTGCTAAAACATTTTCTGGCTCTTCTCCTAGAAGAATACCACAAGAGTATGCCGCCAGCAAGTTGTATCCATTAAATTCACCAATTAACCTAAACCAAGCCTCTTTATTATCTATCTGTATTTCTAACCCTTCAAGTGAATTGGAAATTATTTTACCTTTAAAATCTGCTATACTTTTAAAGGCATACGTATGTTTATTAGCTTTCGTGTTTTGCAGCATAATAGTGCCACGTTTATCATCTTTGTTGATCAAGGCAAAAGCATCACTATTGAGCCCATCAAACAGTTTCTTTTTTACAGCTATATAAGCATCAAACGTTTTATGGTAATCAAGATGATCATGACTAATATTTGTAAAAATTGCTCCTGAATATTCTAGCCCTGCTACACGCTCTTGATCAATAGCATGTGAACTAACTTCCATAAAACAGTGTGTACACCCTGATTTCACCATTTTATGAAGTAATTGATTTAGTTGAATAGGATCAGGTGTAGTATGTGTTGCAGGAATCTCTTCGTTAATAATTTTATTCTCAACGGTAGAAATAAGACCTGTTTTATAGCCTAATTTCATAAATAGGTGATAAAGCAACGTAACCGTAGTTGTTTTCCCGTTCGTTCCCGTTATTCCTATCAGGAACATTTTTCTAGAGGGGTTATCATAAAAATTAGAAGAAACTACACCCAAACATTGTGCACTATTTTTAACCGTTAAGTAGGTTACTCCTTTTTGTAAACTATCGGGCAATTGCTGTGCGATTACTACGACAGCACCATCATGAATAGCTTTTTCGATATAATCATGCCCATCTACTTGTGTGCCTTTTACTGCTACAAACAATGAATCCTTTGTCACTTTTCGAGAGTCAAAACAGATATCATTCACAACTACCTCCATATTGCCCGAAGAGGTAATTAGCGAAACATTTTTCAATATGTGTTTCAATATTGGCATCAGCTCAATTCAATTACTATTCTTTCACCCTTATTAATTTTCTTTCCTACTGAAAGCGATTGATTTTTCACTCTCCCAAATCCTTCATATTTAACTTGTAACCCATGCTTTTCCAACAAAAAAAGAGCATCTCTTAATGTCATTCCAAGCACATTGGGTACAAAATTTTCTTGATCATACGTTGCTTTCCATTGTAATGAATTCGCCTTTATTCCTGCCCTTACCCAATTATCTTCCACCGAAGAATGATTAGACACCCCTAGCTCATTGCATATCAATGTTAAATCATGTCGGTTCCCAGCTTGTACAACAGGAAAAAATCCGTATTGCGGTTCAACATCTCTAGAAATGGCATCATGCATTTGTATGTCTCTCGCATAAATATTATCTGCAACTTCTTTAAAAACAGGAGCTGCCACATTACTGCCATACTGCCGCCATCCTTTTGGATTTTTTATAAGTACTATTGCACTGTATTTGGGATTGTCAGCAGGAAAATATCCTGCGAACGAGGTAATATATTTCCTTGTATATCTACCATTTTCAAGAATTTGCGAAGTGCCCGTCTTCCCTGCAATACTGTAGTGCTTATTTTTTATATTTACAGCAGTACCTCTTTCTACTACGCCTTCCAACATCAATCTAATCTTTGAAAGAGTTTCTTCAGAACATATTTTATTATTTAAAACTACTGTTTCATAGTTTTCTTTAACCTGATCTGCCTTATTTGCTGATTTTACAATAATTGGACGGATCATTTTTCCATCATTTGCCACTGCGTTATATAATGCCAACATTTGAAGAGGTGTCAGTTCAAGTCCATATCCATACGCCATCCAAGGCAAGGTTATTCCGCTCCACTCCTTATCAGAAGGGCGTTTTATTTTAGGACTTCCTTCGCCAAATAATTGAAAACCTAAGGGCTGAGATAATTTTAAATCATCAACGTACTGTAAAAATTTTTCTGGCTTCAAACCAAAGTGTTTATCCACCAATTTTGCCATTGCAATATTAGAAGACTGCTCAAATGCCTGTTTGATAGAAATAGTACCATACCCTCCTTCGTGATGGTCTCGGACTGTATTATCATAAAATTTATACTCCCCATTACCAGTATCAATACTGTCACTTAAGTTAATATTCGTTTCTTCTAATAGGGCAATCATTGTTGCCAGCTTAAACGTTGAGCCCGGTTCGGTTAATCCCTGACGACCTACAGCATAATTATACCTTTCGAAATAACTGCCATTCTTATTCCTACTCAAACTCGACATGGCCTTTATTTCGCCAGTAGCTACTTCCATCACTACTGCTGTTCCATAATCGGCCTGATGATCTTCCAAACTACGTAACAATGCAGACTCCGTCACATCTTGAAGGTTTACATCAAGCGTAGTTTGTATATCCCACCCGTCTTCCGTTCTTACTTCAGAACCATCATATATCGGCTTCCAGTTTCCTCCTGCCATTTTCTGATACAAGGCTTCTCCATCATTACCAGAAAGTTGCTTATTGAAACTAAACTCTAACCCAACAACGCCATCTTCTTCTTCATTAATATAGCCTATTGTTCTATAACTTAAGTTCGAAAAAGGTCTAAACCTTTTATCTACTTTTTCAAAAATAACCCCTCCTTTCAAACGACCCTCTTTAAAAATTGGCCACCCACTCATTTCCTTCTTTTCTTGATAATTAATCTGTTTACGATTAAGTATTAAATAACGTTTTTTAGCTATTCGAGCATCATTAATTTTTTGTTTGTACCAATTTTTATTATGGTCTTTATAAAATCGAGATAATAATAAGGAGAGCGTATCTAATCCACTTTTGTATAGTTTTTCACTTGGAATATCAGGATCAAAAGCTACCTTATAAAAAGGAAGAGATGTGGCCAACAAGCTTCCATTATCCGAATAGATATTTCCTCTCGTAGCATTTACTTTACGTACTTTATAGGTAATCTGATCTGCTAACGCAACCCATTCCTCACCTTCGACATGTTGTAAAACAACAATTCTATAGATAATTCCAACAGAAAAAACCAGCATAAATAAAAATGCTAGTCTCACACGTAGTAATATGGAATTTTTAATATTCACCTTTAATAATCTCTATTTTACTTGGTGGTTGCATGCTTTCGAACAATTCCTGCCCTTTTACTCGTTTTGCGACTTCAGATTGCTTACTAGCAAACATATAATCGGCTTTGAGTGTGGTATAGTCAGCACGCAAGTCACTCACTTCTTTTTTAGTTTTATCTATTCTTCTAATCGTTTTTTCAGCATAGTGGCTATTTCCTATATAAAAAATGCATAACCCCATTGTAAATAATAACTGTGGTAAATATTTAAGAGGAAAACCATTTTCAAAAATTCTATCCGTTCGAATGGCTCTGTCTAACCTTGAAAAAAGACTGCCATTCTCACTGTTTTGCTCACCTACTTTAAATGTATTTTTCGACATTTTATTTTTTTTCAGCTATTCTAAGTTTTGCACTTCTTGCTCTATTATTTTCTTTCACTTCTTTCTCACTTGCCTCAATAGGCTTTCTATTTATTGCTACCAAAGGTTTTATTACATTACCATAAAAATCTTTCTCTTCATTCCCTCTAAAATCACCCTTATTAATAAAATTCTTTACTAATCTGTCCTCTAACGAATGATATGACATCACTACCAACCGTCCTTCTTTTTTTAATATTTCCGCACTTTGCTCAAGCATTTCCTCCAATGCTTTCAACTCTTCATTTACCTCTATTCTGATTGCTTGAAATACCTGTGCGAAATACCGAAACTCCTTGCCGCGCTTTGCAAAACGCTCTAGAACAGCTTTTAACTCATTTACTGTATGTATCGGTTGGTTTGTACGTGCTGATACTATAGCAGCAGCTAATGTTTTTGCATTTCTCACCTCACCATACATCCCAAACATTTGATGAAGTGCGGCTTCAGAATATTCATTAATTACATTTTTGGCGGTTAGCTTGCCTGATTGATCCATCCTCATGTCGAGCTCTGCATCGAAGCGAGTTGAAAATCCTCTTTCGGGATTATCAATCTGATATGAAGAAACCCCTAGGTCGGCAAGAATACCATCTACTTCTGTAACACGGTACATTTTTAAGTACCTTTTCAAATACCTAAAATTGGAAGCAATTAATGTGAAAGAACTTTTATCAATTGTACTAGCGTTTGATTGCGCATCTGCATCCTGATCGAACCCATATAGCTTCCCTCCTTCCAATTTCTCTACTATCGCTTTCGAATGTCCTCCTCCTCCAAACGTAACATCTACATATACTCCACCCGGTTTTATATTTAAGCCCTCTAAGCACTCATCTAACATTACTGGGTTATGGTAGTCTACAGCCATATATTTTTTTGCTAAAGCGCAATCATTCTCCTGATAATTTTTTCTGAACCAATTGAGAATATTCTTCGGCATTCTGTGTCATAAATCCATTATAAAATGCAGGACTCCAAACCTCAATTTTTTTACCAACACCGATTAATATTGCTTCTTTTTCTAGTTTGGCATAAGCCAATGCTTTTTTCGGAATTAAAAACCTACCAGAATTATCTAGTTCTACTTCGGTATGGCTATTGAAAAAAGCTCTTTGCAGCTTTCTGTTTTCAGCATCAAATTCATTCAGTCCAGAAATTTGTGATTCTTTCTTTTTAAACTCCACCATAGGGTAAATCACTAAGCAAGGATCAAACCCATGTCCTACCACTAGTTGATTTCCAGAAGATTCTGGCAATGCAGATTTGAATCTTGCTGGTAATACCAACCGACCTTTTGCATCAAGCTTGCATGTATATTCACTAGTAAAAAAAGACATCACTCTAAAAAAGATATTTCACCACAAGAGCAAACATACAGAATAATATGACATTTTCCACCACAATTCACCACTTTTTACCACTTTTTGATATTATTTATGTAAAAACGTCTTATTTATTACATGCAAACACATTAAAGTCTTTTAAAAAAAAGCTCAATTATTCGTGAAAAGAATAAAAATTAACACGTAAATAATTGATATAAAGTGAATTATATGCATTCTACTTTATTTAATTCGTACTACACTACCTAGGTAATAAATAGTGGTAAAAAGTGGGGCATTTCCATTTTTAAGAATTGACAAACATTGTATTAACAAATTTCGAAAAATCAAAATTTTCATTCCCACTATCATTTTATTGGCTTACATCAGCTATAATTGCCGTATGATAATAAAACAATATCCAACGATTGATTCACTTGATATGGTATAAATTAAACCCTCGCACTTAACGAGCACTATAGCATATTCGGGTTAAAGGATTGCTATGATTTTTTCAACACCAATCACACCTGATAATGTGTGTTTCGCTTGTTTATAAAATAGTTCTCTTTCTTCAAGTTGTGTGCTTATTTTTTGTAGTAACTCTTCTTTCTCAAGCCCTTTAAACAAAGGACGTGTATTTAAATTTGATAAGGATAGTCGTTTAACTATTTCCTGAGGAGAAACTTCTAGGTAAATTGTTTCCGCCTCTGAATTCATGAAGTCCATATTCTCAAAAAAGCATGGTGTTCCTCCACCTACTGCAAGAATCACTTGTTGTTGATGACCTACTACTTCACGTAAAGTTTGTGCTTCTATTTCCCTAAAATAAGGCTCTCCTTTATTTTTAAATATATCGGGTATCGTTTCTGCCGCTTTCTCTTCAATAGCATGATCCAAATCAATAAATGGCAATTCAAGTTTACGAGCCAATTCATGCCCCAATGTCGTCTTACCTGAACCTGCTAAACCAGTTAATATTATCGTATTTTTAGTCATTAAAGTAATTCAACGATCTCTCCTACCGAAGGCGTGTCATTAGAATGCCATTTACCCAGTACCGTACCATCCTTTAGCAACATAATTCCAGGGTTTGAGCGAATCATTGCTTTAATTACAGTCGCATCTGTAAAATAAAATGATGCCGCCAATTGCTGTTCGTGACGAAATGGCTCGAATATCACTTCGGCTGATGAAGTGAGAATCATTGTTTCAATTTTTCCATCAATATCATTGACCAATGTTCTAATATTTCCTAAATTTTCTTCTTTCGTTTTCGTAACATCATTAATAATTAGCAATAATTTCACCCCTTCATAAGTCTGTTCTGTCACATCATTTCCTTCCAAATCAATAACATTATAATCTGTTATTTTCGGGACAGTAGCTTCAGCATTTAACACTCTTGAATCTTTATATGTATAACCATTCTCCTTAGTTAGAAAACTTTCTGAAAGCACTTCTTCACCATTTTTTTCAAATACATATTCAATTATAGGTTGCTCAGAGGGGATCATTTGTTCAGGAATATTATTTCCGATTTTATAAGCTCTGAAGTCGATAAAAGGTAAATGACGAACAGCAAATACTCCTAAGTAAAAACTCAAAATTGTCGTGACCAAAATTACAGCATGTCCAGTTCTGGTTCTTAATAAAGGTTGGTATTTATCTCTATAAAAAAACAAATGTGCAATAAAAACGAGTAATACCATGTCTTTAAAAAAGGACTCCCAAGGGGTAAGTTTTATGGCATCGCCAAAACATCCGCAATCCGTTACTTTATCAAAATAAGCTGAGTAAAATGTTAGGAATGAAAAAAACAAAATAAGCAACAACAGCATCCAAGATGTTTTCTTCATGTTATAATTAATAAAAACTGCAACACCTAAAACTATTTCCAATACTATTAAAACCATTCCTATAGGGAGTGCTATCGGGATAAATAATTCGAAAAAACTTCCAAAATCAGCTGCAAAAACGCCAAAATATTCTTTAAGTTTAATTTCTGTTCCTATTGGGTCATTTATCTTAATTAATCCAGAAAAAATAAACAAACCTCCTACAATAAATCGTATTACTACATCAAGAATTCGCATCATTATCTTATACTTTTACAAAATTTAATTTTATTAAACAGAACACAGCATAATTTATCATATCCTGATAATTCGCTTCCACTCCTTCGGATACTAAGGTTTCTCCTTTGTTATCTTCAATTTGTTTCGTCCTCATTAGTTTCATCAAAATTATATCAGTCATGGAAGTCACTCTCATTTCTCTCCAAGCTTCGCCATAATCATGATTCTTATCCATTAGAAGACTCCTCGTATCATCAGCCACTTTATCGTATAAAATTTCCAATTCTTCAAAAGGTATTTCCATACGATCATCATCAATAAGCGTTATTTGAATAATTGCCATCAAACAGTAATTTATAATGGCAACAAACTCACCCTTAACATCTTCTTTCACCTTTTGCGTACCTTTTTCTTGTATCGATCGGATACGCTGTGCTTTTATAAAAATTTGATCCGTAATAGAGGGCAAACGCAACACACGCCATGCTGTGCCATAATCTTTCGTTTTCTTCTCAAAAAGAACTTTACATGCCGAAATTACTTCCCTATATTCGCTTACCGTTTTCTCTTCCAAAGTATAAAGGGTTAATCGTTTATAATATATAACAACTTAAATTAGTGGCGAAAGATACTGTTTTTTCAACTAAAAAAACACTTAACATCAAGGGAAGTATACTTAATATAAGTACACCGCTAGTGATGGGGATATTAAACACCACTCCTGATTCATTTTTTGACGGAGGCAAGTACTCTTCTGAAGAATTAATTCTTCAACAAGTACGTAAAATGTTAGAAGATGGTGCTTCAATCATTGATGTAGGTGGCTATTCCTCTCGCCCAGGCGCAAATGAAGTTACTACTAATGAAGAAATTAACCGAACTTCGAAAGTAATAGAAGTAATTATAAATCATTTTCCTGACACCATAATTTCTATCGACACTTTTCGTTCGGCTGTAGCTGAAGCAGCTATTGAAACTGGAGCAAAAATGGTAAATGATATATCCGCAGGTAGCCTAGACAAAGACATGTTTTCTTTGATTGGAAAAACCAAAACCCCCTATGTAATGATGCACATGAGAGGAACTCCTCAAAATATGCAACATAAAACTTCGTATACCAATTTGATGAATGAGATAATGGACTATTTTATTGAAAAGATAAAATTACTTCAAAATCTAGACGTAACAGACATCATTATTGATCCTGGATTTGGTTTTTCAAAAACGAAAGAACAAAATTTTGAAATTCTTGAAAAATTAAATTATTTTAAAGGATTAGGATTACCTTTACTCGCAGGTGTTTCTCGTAAGTCTATGATATATAATACACTTGGCAATAATGCCGAACAAGCTTTAAATGGCACAAGTGTATTAAATACAATTGCACTAATGAATGGGGCACAAATATTGCGAGTTCATGACGTAAAAGAAGCAATGGAATGTATACAACTATTTAACACGACCTACTCTTGATGTTAGCTTTTAATATAGGGTTTCTAGAAATAAGCTGGGTGGATATTATTGATATTCTACTCGTTAGTTTTCTGCTATATCACTTATACAAATTGATGAAAGGAAGTGTGGCCGTAAAGATATTTGGAGGCATTTTAGCTTTATATTTTATTTATTTGATTGTAAAATCAGCCCAAATGGAATTACTAACTGTCATTTTGGGACAGTTCATGGGGGTAGGTGTTATTGCCGCTCTGATTTTGTTTCAACCTGAAATCCGAAAGTTTCTGCTACTAATTGGACGAACGACCAGTCTCAATAAAGAAAATATATTTAAGAATTTTGTTCTATGGAAAAGAAAAGAACAACAAAAAAGTTTGAACATTACAGCTATTATTGAAGCTGCTAAATCTCTTGGTAGCACAAATACTGGTGCTTTAATTGTTTTCTCTAAAGAATCTCCTCTGAGATTTTATGCTGAATCTGGGGACGAACTTGATGCTATCATTTCTAAACGACTACTTATCTCTATATTTAACAAATATAGCCCACTACACGATGGCGCTGTTATTATTTATAATGGAAAGATATTAGCCGCCCGTTGTATATTGCCTGTTTCTGAAAAAGATGATCTTTCTGCTAATTTTGGCTTACGCCATAGAGCTGCACTGGGCATGTCAGATACCACAGATACGTTAATATTAATAGTTTCAGAAGAAACAGGTCAGATTTCTGTTGCTAGAAATGGTGAATTATTTCATAATCTTTCACCACAGGAGTTACGTAAAAACATTAACACGTACTTATTCGAAGAAGAAATCACAACAAAAACTGAGATTATCGCAAAAAAAGAGCTCTCTCAACCCGCTGAATTAAAGTAACTTAATGCGAAATCTTGATAAAAGACAAAAAAATAAAAAATATTGGTTACCATCCTGCATAGTGCTGTATTAAAGGGTACATAGCACTTTTTTACACACCGTTTAGCATGGTAAAAGTCGAAAGCCACTCATCAAGAGTGGCTTTCATTTTTTACTGTACTTTCATTCATGAACCACTTAACTTATCAGTACTATCTATTAACACATTGTAAAAATTTAACACATTGTTTGTGTCAATAATAAAGGGCTTAGTAACTTTGTTTTGAAAAATAGTAAATCAATTTATTCAACAGAAAATTAAAAACATGGTATTAGTAGGTAAAAAAGCTCCTGATTTTACAGCACAAGCTGTAATCAATGGAGGGGAGATTGTAAGTGAGTTCTCATTAAGTGATTACAAAGGTAAATATGTAGTGTTATTCTTCTACCCTAAAGATTTTACTTTTGTATGTCCATCTGAGTTATTTGCATTTCAAGAAGCGTTAGCTGAATTTGAATCAAAAAATGTACAAATAATTGCTGTTTCAACAGACACAGAACAATCACACTGGGGCTGGTTGCAAATGGAAAAAAATAAAGGGGGAATAAAAGGGATAACCTATCCTCTAGTAGCTGATACAAATAAAACTATTTCTGCAAATTACGATGTGTTACAAGGAGAATGGGATTACAATGAAGAGGGAGAAATGATTTCCACAGGAACTTTAGTTCCATTTAGAGGATTATTTTTAATAGACAAAGAAGGAATTGTGAAGCATCAATTAGTAAATGTTGAACCAATAGGTAGAAATGTTGAAGATACGATGAGAGTTGTAGATGCATTACAATTTCATGAAGAGCATGGTGATGTTTGCCCTGCAAATTGGTCGAAAGGAAAAGAAGGCATGAAAGAAACCCATGAAGGGGTAGCTGAATACCTTTCAAATCATTAAGACTGAGTGATTTATAATATTTCACTTCAACCCTGACCTAATCGTCAGGGTTTTTTTTATTTTTGCAGATACTATTTATGAAACTTATTATATATAATTTTTTCATTTGGTTCTATAAGTTTGGTACTTATATGATTGCTCCCTTCAATGATAAAGCGAGTTATTTCGTATTGGGTCGTAAAAATTTATTGAAAAAAGTTCAAAATGAACTTATTAAAAATGCCCCTATCATCTGGTTTCATTGTGCTTCCTTAGGTGAGTTTGAGCAAGGAAGACCAATCATGGAATTATTAAAAGACCGGTATCCAAATCACAAGATACTCCTTTCTTTTTTCTCACCATCAGGTTATGAAGTAAGTAAAAATTATGCGCATGCTGATTACATCTATTACTTACCACTAGATACTGAAAACAATGCGAAGGAATGGTTAGATATTATAAATCCAAAAGCGGTTTTTTTTATTAAATACGAGTTTTGGCATCATTATGCTACTGAAATTCATCAACGCAATATCCCTCTTTTTTCCGTCTCATGTATCTTTAGAGAAAATCAGATTTTCTTTAAATCGTATGGCGATTTTAATAGAGACATTCTCAATAAATTCACTCATTTTTTTGTTCAGGACAAAGAGTCTCAACTTCTCCTCGAAGGTATTGATATAAAAAATACGACAATTTCTGGAGACACACGTTTTGATAGAGTGAACACAATCCGACAACAAACAAAAGAAAAATATGATATTGTAGAAGCTTTTAAAAATAACAAAAGAGTATTTGTAATTGGAAGCAGTTGGCCGGAAGACATGGATGTTCTTTCTGCATTTATTAATCAAAACGAACAAGATATAAAATTTATTATTGCCCCACATGAAGTATATGAAATGGCAATAAAAAACATCGAAAAACAAATAGAAAAAAAATGCATTCGTTTTTCAGATGCTACTGTAAGTAATGCTGAACAATTTAACGTACTTATTATCGATAATATGGGAATGCTTTCTTCTTTATATCAATATGGAGAGTATGCTTATGTAGGTGGCGCATTCGGTAAGGGGCTGCATAACATTTTAGAAGCGGCTACATTTGGTTTACCTGTGTTTTTCGGAAATAAAAATTTTACCAAATATAAAGAAGCACGAGACCTAATACAATTAGGTGGTGCTTACAGCATATCCGACTATCATGACTTAATACAAAAATTTACTCACTTAAATTTTGATATCGCCTCTACAACAGCGGAATCGTATGTGCAAGGAAACACAGGAGCTACTAAGAAAATATTAGACCACTGTGAAAAGTATATTTCACAATGAAAGGTCTTGTATTAAAATCTACAGGATCATGGTATGAAGTACTACACCTAGATACTACTTATTTATGCCGAACGAGAGGTAAATTAAAGTTAAAAGGATATAAAACTACGAACCCTATTGCTGTCGGTGACTATGTGGAATTCACAATCGAAGATATTACAGATGAACAAACTGGGGTAATTACTACTATTTCCCCTCGCAAGAATTACATTATACGCAAATCAATCCATAAAAAAGGACATAGCCACATCATTGCAGCTAATGTCGACCAAGCGATTATTATTGCCACACTAGCTTTTCCTCGCACCTCGTTAGGGTTTATAGATCGATTTACTGTGGCAGCTGAATCTTTTCGGATTCCAGTTACAATTGTTTTCAACAAAATGGATACACTTGAAGATGATGGATTAGCCTATACCGATGAACTCATAAATTTATATGAAAGCATAGGTTTTAAATGCTTGAAAATATCAGCTTTCGAACAAGATGACATCACTCTATTCGACAAGCTTCTACGTGACAAAATATCATTAATAGCAGGTCATTCAGGTGTAGGGAAGTCCACAATAATTAATGCGCTTAACCCTGAGATTGGCCAAAAAATAGGAAAAGTTTCTCTATCGGTAGAAAAAGGGACACATACCACAACCTTTGCACAAATGTTCCCTTTACATAATGAAACATTTATCATAGATACCCCTGGCATAAAAGAATATGGCTTAGTAGAAATAGAAGAACAGGAACTTTCTGATTATTTCCCTGAAATGAGAGCGTTGATTGGCCAATGTAAATTTCATAATTGTAGCCACACTCATGAACCTGGTTGTGCTATAGTAGAAGCTACTAACACAAATAAAATAGCTGCGAGTCGGTATCACAGCTATTTGAGTATGTTAGAAGACGATGATAATAGAAGATAAAGAAAATGAATATTTATTTGTTGAACTGTTTACTTCTTTGACTTAAGTTTGTTTTTACTTGTACGTTTCGATTCAAAAGATACATGTTATGTTTTCAAACAAATCAACTCTTCAACAATTTCTCTACCTTAAGTATTCCTGCCACGCTAATTGAATCTGTAATTTTATTTTCCATCACCATTTCTACGACATCGCTAAAAGGTAGCTTCCAAAGTTTTAAATCTGACTCAGATTCTTCAAGTTCTCTTTCTCCGAACTCTAATTCTCTAGCCAAAAAAACAAACCCTTGTTCATCGGTTATAGAATTAGAAGTATGTATTCTCATAATATTCTCCCACTTACTTGCGGTAATACCGGTTTCTTCTTTTAATTCACTTTTGGCGGCATCCAAAATATCATTTTCAATCGGTCCTCCTCCCATAGGTATTTCCCACGAATATTCATCGAGGGGGTAGCGATATTGACCAACCAGCCAAGTATTCATGTTATTATCAAGAGGGATAATGCCAACGGCTGTGTTTTTAAAACTCACCTTACCATATATCCCTCTTCCTCCACCAGGGTTTATTACTTCATGTTCATGAATAGTTATCCAAGGATTATCATATATTTCCTTACTCGATAATTTTTGCCATGGATTTTCTACTTCATTCATTTATCAGTTTTCTTTTAAAATTACAGCATCAATTGATTTTTCTCTTACTAAATTATTAAACATTGAAATATCTTCTTTTAGTATTTTATCAAGTGCTGAAAGTTGATCGTCAATTAAACCCGAAACTTCTTTCAAAAAAGCTACTGCCTGGTCGGTAGGTTTATAATCTCCCATCGCCATTAATGAATTTAAGTGCCCTAATTTATTATTTAATCTCACAGGATAATTTAATGGGTCTTGGCGGCTCTGGTTTTTAGTTTGATATAACTCCTCTTCAATAACCTTCATTTTATTTAAGATGTATTTAGAAGTGTCCATTACATCTTCCATATTTTCAAATGATTTCACCCTTTCTGTAACTAAGTTTATCTGATTTCTAGCCTCTCTTATTTTTTTTACTGCCAGATTCGTTTCGCTAAGTTTTCCTTTCACTGTCATCAAAAAGTCAAACTGTTCTTTCAATTCAGCATCAGTAGATGATGATCGTGGATCTTTCTCAATTTCGAATTCCGTTTCAACACTATTCTCTTTAGACGTTAACTTCGCCAAGTACGTTCCTGGCAAGGCTTTTGGTCCATCCAAAGATGCCCACCACAAAATCATTCCTTTAAACGACTCTGCTCCCTGATATCTCATGTTCCATGAAAACTGGTTTAGTCCCTCTTTCAAGTCTTTTAGCTCTCCTTCGTTTTTGTCTTTGTCAGGATGGGTAGAAAACATTCTGATTAATTCACCTGATTTTTCATAAAACCCAAAAGTTACCGTATCATTTTTCTCAGGCTTGTTCTTTAAATAGAAATAAGTCAACACTCCTCCTGGATGATTTTTTCCATTGTATTTACTTTCCTCTCTACTTCCTCCCGACATACGGTATGAAGGCATTGGTTTAAAAAGAGATATCTCTCCTAAACTGTTACTATTCAGTTGATGAAAAACAGTTAAGTCATCCAACATCCAAAAACTCCTTCCTTGAGTTGCAGCAATTAAATTATTGTTTTTTATGGCTAAGTCTGTAATAGGCACCACAGGCAAGTTCATTTGAAGTGGTTGCCAGCTTGCCCCATCGTCAAAAGACATATACATCCCTCCTTCAGTACCTGCATATAGTAACCCTTTACGGTTAGGATCTGCTCTAACTACTCTGGTAAAATAATTATTGTCAATACCATTAGTAATTTTAGTCCATGTTTTACCATAGTCTTTGGTTTTGTATAAATAAGGGGTAAAGTCTCCCAATTTGTATCGTGTTCCAGCAATGTAAGCACCACCTTTCACAAAAGGGTCCGCTTCAATAGAGTTAATCATCATCCACTCAGGCATGCCAACTGGTGTTACATTACTCCAGTTTTCACCACCGTCACGCGTTACGTGTACCAGACCATCATCTGACCCTGTCCAAATTAATCCTTCTTCGTATGGTGATTCAATAGCTGCAAAAATGGTACAATAATATTCTACACTCGTATTATCTTGCGTAATGGGACCACCCGAAGATTTAAGTTTTGAGGGGTCATTTCTTGTTAAATCAGGACTAATAATTTTCCACGATTGACCTTCATCCTCTGTTACATGCAAATGATTCGAACTGGTGTATAATCTTTTTTGGTTATGAGGCGAGAAAAATATTGGAAAGTTCCATTGAAAACGGTATTTCATTCCTTCGGCACCATGCCCCATCGGATTGTCTGGCCATACATTAATCGCTCGAATCTCTCCCGTTTTGTGATTCACTCTCGTTAAAAACCCATCATAACTACCTCCATAAACCACATCATTATCCGTTGGATCTACCGCAATATGAGCACTTTCACCTCCAGCAGTAGGTTCCCAATCACTTTCTGTAATAGATCCTCCGTTGGTTCTGTGAGCTATTCTCACTGTAGAGTTATCTTGTTGAGCTCCATAAATTCGATAAGGGAAATGGTTATCCGTAGTTACTCTGTAAAATTGTGCCGTAGGCTGATTGTGATAGGTTGTCCAGTTTTCGCCTGCATCAAAAGACACTTGAGCACCACCATCATCTCCAATAATCATACGCTCTCCATCTTCAGGTGCTATCCATAAATCATGGTGATCGCCATGAGGAGCATTATATGCTTCAAATGTTTTACCTCCATCTTTCGAACGGTGATACCTCACATTCATCACATACACTTTGTCTTCGTCTTGTGTGTCAGCATAAATCCGAGTGTAATACCAAGCACGTTGTCGTAAACTTCTACTTTCATTCACTTTTTCCCATGTTTTTCCTGCATCTTCAGATCGAAAAACGCCTCCTTTTTCATTTTCAACGATCATCCAGACACGATCAGAATTAACAGGAGATACAGTTACCCCTGAAATCCCCCATACCCCTTCGGGCAATCCTTCATTGGCAGAAATATTTGCCCAATTTTCACCATCGTCTGTACTTTTCCATAATGCTGAGCCATCACCACCACTATCTAAACTATAAGGTGTTCTTCTTACCCGCCAAGTTGAGGCGTACAACACTCTAGGGTTATTAGGGTCAAAAGTCAAATCAACTGCACCTGCATCTTTATTTGCAAACAACTTTCTTTCCCATGTTTTCCCTCCATCTATGGATTTATAAACACCACGTTCATCACTCGATTTGTATAAATCTCCTAATACTGCTGCATAAACTATATCTGGATTTTTAGGGTGAATTTTTATACGAGGAATATGTTTAGAATTTAACAAGCCAATCGACTCCCATGTTTTTCCTGCATCAACCGATTTCCACATTCCATACCCTGATGATACGTTTCCTCTAACGGTCACTTCTCCTCCTCCAACATATATCACATTATTATCCCATTCACTAACAGCAATAGCACCAATAGACCCTCCAAAAAATCCATCTGAAATATTTTCCCAGCTATTTCCTGCATCAGTAGTACGCCACACACCACCTCCAGTAGTCCCCATATAATAAAGATTTGGCTTATCCTTCACTCCCGTTACGGCAGCGGATCTACCCCCTCGGAATGGCCCTATATTTCTCCATTGCATTCCTTCATAAAATGCTTTATTATAATTTACTTTTTGAGGAGTTTCGTTTTTCCCTTTCCGCTGTGCCGATGATGGTGTAATCAAGACAACCATTAAGAGCAAAGCCACAATTGATACTACATTTTTCATGATTATGATACGTTTACTATTTGAAATTGAAACAATTTACCATTTTTGTTTCGAATAAATAATTTTAATGAAAATATGATTGCAGTATTACAACGTGTTACAAAAGCTTCGGTAAGAATAGAAGAAGCGATCTATGGATCAATTGATAAAGGAATCTTGGTGCTACTAGGTATTGAAGAAGCTGATAACCAAGAAGATATTGACTGGCTTGTAAAAAAAATCATCAACTTAAGGATTTTTAACGATGAAAATGAAGTGATGAATATTAATATAAAAGATGATGGAGGAGATTTATTAGTCATTAGTCAATTCACACTTCATGCAAGCACTAAAAAAGGCAACAGACCTTCCTATATAAAAGCGGCAAAACCTGACATTGCTATTCCTCTCTACCAAGAATTTATCAGCATAGCTGAATCTCAATTAGGCAAAACCATACAAACTGGGCAATTTGGTGCTGACATGAAAATAAATTTGGTCAATGATGGACCCGTTACTATAATTATTGATACGAAGGATAAAAAATAATAACACACAAAAATCACTATTGATAATGACACTGCAAGAGGCACAACAAAAAGTTGATGAATGGATAAAGCAATACGGAGTTCGCTACTTTAACGAGCTAACCAACATGGCGCAACTTACCGAAGAAGTAGGAGAAGTAGCTCGAATTATTTCTCGCAAATACGGGGAACAATCAGAAAAAGAATCCGATAAAAACAAAGACCTAGCTGATGAACTAGCTGATGTACTATGGGTACTTATTTGTATAGCAAATCAAACTAACGTTGATTTAACAACGGCCTTCGAGAAGAATATAGAGAAGAAAACAAAACGTGATCACTCAAGGCATAAAGACAATAAAAAAATAAATTAATCATTTACATTAAAAAAAAGATCTTATTTAACCACAATACTATCGCCATCAAGTTCAGGTACTATATCATACTGATTGGGAGTTAAACAAAATTCAATATCTTTTATTATTCCTAATTTAGCTAAGCGATTAACATGTGATGAATTTTTCAAATACCCCATCACGTCATCTTTTGCATCCCGATAAACCGCTCTTGCAACAACAGATGCATCACATTCAACCAAAAAATCTTCCAAAAGTAATTCAATCAATGCACCTGCGAATAACGTATCCTCCAAATTCACCTTCCCTTTCCATCCAGCACAAAACACCACTACATCTTTATCTTGATTCTGAAGAAATTTAGCTGTAGCCTCTAAATTTATCATCGCTCCAATAATGATTTTTGAAGCTTTTTCTGATAATTTAATTGCCAATGTTCCATTGGTAGTAGTTAAAGCAAGGTTTTCACTAAAATATTTCTCGTTAAGAAATGAGAGTGGAGAATTTCCTAAATCAAATCCTTTAATAATATCTCCTCCCCTTTCACCAGCAATCAAATAACCATTATTTTTCATTGCTTCACAAGCCGACACATTTGAAAAAGTGCGTATTTGCTTTACTCCATTCGCTAAAGCAGTAACCATTGTAGAAGATGCTCTCAATACATCTACAATTACAACCACTTTATTTTTTAGCTCATACAAAGGGATTAATTCGGGACTTAAACAAACTTCTATTTTTTTCATAAGAATGTCTTCATTTCTTCATTTATACATCAAGGACAAAAATACTAAATGATTTATGGTAATCTTAACGAATATTCAAATTCAAGCGTAATGAAACTACTTAACACCCCCTAACTCATTTGATTTTTTTGAATAGAGCGAAAAAGTTATCTATAAAACCCTTTTGAAAGTATTAATTCTTCGACAACCTCTGGAACTAAATATTTAATAGACTGATTATTTTTTATGCATTTTCGAATAAATGTCGCTGAAATATCAATCATTGGTGAATTTACCATTTTTACTTGAGCATGATTATGAAGTTCCGTATAATGTGCATTAGGTCTTGGATATACATATAATTGATGATTCAATATTTGTTCATAATTCTTCCATTTATGAAAATGAGATAAATTATCCTCTCCAATTATTAGTTTGAATTCATTTTTTGGATGTTTATCCATCAAATAGGCTAACGTATCTACGGTATAACTTGGCTGAGGCATGTGAAATTCGACATCACACACATCCATATTATAATCGTCAAAAATCGCCTGTCTTACTAAGTCAAGTCGGTCAAATTCAGGCAATAGTGTATTTCTTTTTTTAAATGGGTTTTGTGGAGAAACCACAAACCACACTTTATCGATATCAGTAGTTTCGGCCATAATATTGGCGATAATTAAATGCCCAATATGTATGGGATTAAAAGAACCAAAAAACAGACCTATTTTCATTTATTTATAAAATCATCAACTAATCGTTCTGCTTCACTCAGCGATACATCTAAATTTTCATTTATCAACGATATATCGAATTGATCTTCAAACCCCATTTCAAACTTTGCTTTGTAAACCCTCCTTGACAAGCTTTCTTCAGATTCAGTACCCCTATCCGATAGCCTTTCTTTCAACACCTCCATGGAGGGTACTTTTACAAAAATAGCCAAAGCATCATCACCAAAATATTCTTTTAAACTTAACCCTCCTTTTACATCTACATCAAATATTACTTGCTTTCCGCTATCCCAAATTCGTTGAATTTCAGACTTTAATGTACCGTAAAAATTTCCTTCATACACTTCTTCCCATTCAATAAATTCATTGTTTTCAATTTTCTCTCTAAACTCATCAGGGCTTAAAAAATAATAATCCTTACCATTCTCTTCTTTTCTTCCACGCTTATCTCGTGTGCATGCTGAAATAGAGAACCCAAGATTATTGCTATTCTTCAATAAATGGTGTACTATAGTTGTTTTTCCAGAACCAGAAGGAGCTGAAAAAATGATTACTTTTCCCTTTTGCATAATACTTAAATAGTAGGAGACTGGTTAATTTTTGTTTTAATAGACTCTAACAAATCGTTCGGAGCCATGTGGGTACATTTTTCTTGAAGCAACACTCTTATCGCTTTTTCTACTTCATATTCTTCATTACAAGGCATACAGTCTTCAATATGATTCTTTACATACACCTTTTGTTCGGAATTTGCCTCTCCATCTATTACTAACGTAAGTATTTCTATACATTTCTCCTTTTCAGGACATTCTGCATTTTTTTTAAATTTTTTGATGAACTTTGATAGGAAGGAACTCATATTAACTTATTTATACCCCATTTTTTTTGCGTAATCTCTCAAATTTTTCTTTAGCAAATTTCTTGCTCTGTGCAATCTAGACCTTACTGTTCCGATTGGAATATCAAGAATTTTGGCCATTTCATCATATTTAAAACCTTCTAAATCGCAAAGGATAATAACGGTTCTAAAATCAACATCCAATGAATTAAGTGCATTGGATATTTCATCACCAATCATGTCCTGAACCGTTTCTACTCTTAAGTCGGTGGTGATGGATTTATCCACATCATCCGAATTATAATATGATTCTACTTCCTGATAATCAACTTTACCAGGCTGCTTACTCTTTTTACGAAAATCATTTATAAAGCTATTCTTTAGTATTCGGAACAACCACGCTTTGGCATTAGTTCCTTTTTGAAATGAATCAGTAAAACGATACGCTTTAAGATATGTGTCTTGTACCAAATCTTTCGCATCATCTTCATCGAAGGTAAGTCGATAACCAAAGTTGTACATCGCATTTATATGAGGCAAAAATTCTTCCTCGAAAATTCGATTTTTTTCATTTTTAGTAGACTTATGTATATCTTTTCCTTCATTTGACATGCGTTTCAAAAATAGTGAAATATATTCAATACAAGTTGATCTAATAATAAATTACCTTTTAAAAATAAACAATAAATAGAGAAGATGATCAGTTTTTTGTTGACTTGGGTTATTTTGTATCTTTGCCAAGAGATCATTTCAAAAACAATAATTAGCATAAGCGTTTAAAATATCTTCTGTTATTGCTTCTAAAACCATTACACATTTGCGAAAATTAATTTCAAAATCCGACTTTTTACATTGGAACAATATATATGTAGTTTTATTATTACGCCTTTTCATTATCCTATTCATTCTAAGTATCTCAAGAGTTTCTATTTATTTTGCAAATACAGATTTATTTTCAGATTTCACTTTTCAAGAAATATTAAAGGCATATCTCAGCGGATTAAGATTTGATATCCCAGTATTATTTTTTTATTCCACTCTTCTTATTCTAAGTAATACATTACCCTTTAATTTTCGAAAGCACCATGTGTTTCAAAAAATTGTTAATTCTATTACACTCTCCATCATTTCAATTGCGGTTGTTTTTAACCTAGCGGATGCTATCTATTACCGGTATACTCTTAAACGAATGACTTTCGATATCTTCCATTATTTGAATGAAAATAGCGGTTTTTTTGATCTTGCACCGAGATTTTTGATCGATTTTTGGCAAATTTCATTTATGGGTGTACTTCTTATCGCTCTTCTTATTTACTTGTTTACTAGAGTGAAATTAAAACCAAGAACAGAAAATAAAGGAGTGTATTTTTATTTATGGAATATTTTTATGCTGATTATGTTCATTTTTATAGCTGTAATTGGTACTAGGGGTGGGCTAGGAAAATCCCAATACAAACCAATTACAACTATAGATGCTAGTAAATATGCTCCTATACCACTTACTCCAATTGTTCTTAACACTCCTTTTACCATAATGAAATCCTACGGTCTTAAAGGGTTATCATTAAAAAACAACTTCACTTCTAATGAGGTGGATAATATCTTCAACCCCATTCAATCATACACTCCTTTAGAGAATGTTCCTGAATCTATTGATAATGTAGTTTTAATTATTTTAGAAAGTTTTTCTTCTGAACACTTCGGGTATTTTAACACCAAAAACAACTTCACTCCATTTTTAGATAGTCTGTTCCAACATAGTTTAGTGATTTCTGGCACCGCAAACGGAAAAAGAAGTATAGAAGGAATACCTTCTATACTATCCTCCTTGCCAGCTATTTCCAACGAGTCCTTTATAAACGGTTACTACACCGCAAATGAAATTGAAGGCCTAGCAAACACTTTATCAAAACACAACTACCAAACTGCTTTTTTCCATGGAGGAAAAAATGGTACCATGAATTTTGACTCCTATGCACTTTCTTCAGGATTTCAAACTTATAATGGTCTAAATGAATATTCAAATGAAAGCGATTATGATGGAAATTGGGGAATAGGAGATGAACTCTATTTACAATATTTTGCTCAATCTTTAAATGCATTTTCTAATCCATTTTTTGCGACAATTTTCACTTTATCTTCACATCATCCTTATACTGTCCCCAATAAATACAAAGACATACTACCAAGTGGAAAACTGGAAATTCAAAAATCGATTGCGTATACTGACTTATCTGTTCGTAAATTTTTCGAACGTGTAAAAACAGCAGATTGGTTCAACAACACATTGTTTGTAATTACTGCCGATCATACAAGCCAGGGAGCTACTCCAAAAGGGAGAAATAGTATAGGTCAATTTGAAATACCAATAGCCTTTTATGCTCCTGCCGATGCGAGTTTAACGAATCGTTCTGTTCAATTGCCCGTACAACAAACTGACATATTCCCATCCGTATTACATTATTTAGGCATAACTGATACGGTAATCTGTTTTGGCAATTCTATTTTTGATCCTGATAGATTTCCTTTTGCCATTAATTATTATGGACAAAAAAAACAAATAATGGATTCTGTGTATTTTATGCAAATTCAAAACGAGGAAGCTTTAACCTTGTATAAATACAAAGAAGACAGTCTACTTAAAAACAATCTGATATCAAGTGAAGACAAGTCTCAATTAATGACTTTTTACTTAGCCTTTATCCAACAGTATAACAATAGGATGATAAATAACGAACTAAAAGTGAGGGATGAAAAAATACAGCCACTACCCTGAACAACTTCATTTAAGTAAGTTGTAGTTTCGGTTACCCGATAACTTTATCCCTGTTAATCGCTCAATTATTCTTTTTATTTTATCTTTTGTTTTTAGTTTATTGGTACTAATGTCATAATCAAATTTCCAATTATGCCTATTAATATAAGCATTCATCACTTCAGGGTGTTTGCCTTTAAATAATTTTAATGAATCAATTTTACTAAAATCAAACTCATTTCCTTTGGGGATATTTTTTTCTAACCATTCATCGTCATGCCACATTTTATGAAACGATTTTTGTTTTAATTGCATAGCGTCTGGTGTTTTTACCCAGCCATAATGATGTATATAAGCATCTATTAATTTTACATTTAATTTAATATTTGGTTTTTTTCTAAACCCTTGCGCATCATTGAAGGAAAATATATCCTCTCTTTTCCTCAACACCCTTACCTCACGGTGATACCATCTATACGAATCTCCGATATAATCGTATGAACCATAAAAGTGCCTATACTTAAACAACAAACCTTCGACATCAGGGTTATCTTTATGTTCCTGCATCGCATTTCTAATATTATCAATAGAATCATCGTGCAACACTTCATCTCCTTGAATGTAAAACGCCCAATCAGCATCATCAGGAATTAATTTATAAGATTTGTCTGTTTCTTGAGCGAGTACCTGCCCTCCTTCTCTAAAATCATCATCCCAAATGGTTTCATGTATAATGATTTTGTCTGAGTCTATACTATTTATCAATTCCAACGTTTCATCATCTGATTTGCCTACTCCAACAATAATCGAATCACATAATGGGAGGATAGACTTTATGGCTTCAACAATAGGGTATTGGTATGTGATTGCATTTCTGATAAAAGTAAAACCTACTACTTTCATAAATCAATATTAAGTGAAAAGTTGATAAGATTGCAAATTAACTATTATTTTGCGCAATGAATAAAGCAAAGATGCCTTTAAATAAATTATCGGCTGTCATTATCACGTATAATGAGGAGCAAAATATTGGAAGGTGTCTTCACTCTTTAAAGAATGTAGCAGATGAAATAATTGTAGTAGATTCTTTTTCTACAGATGCTACCGAAGCGATTTGTGAAGCGTTCGAGGTCACGTTCATAAAGAATAAATTTGAAGGGCATGTTCAACAAAAAAACTGGGCGGTAAAACAGGCCACAAATGATTATGTTCTTTCTCTTGATGCAGACGAGGAATTATCTAAAGAGCTTGAAAACAGTATCATCAAGCTCAAAAAAACTAATTCCATAGCTTTTGAAGGGTATTACATGAATCGTCTTACTTCATTTTGTGGAAAATGGATTAAACATTCTTGGTATCCAGATAAAAAATTAAGGCTTTGGAATAGACATAAAGGAAGTTGGGGTGGGGACAATCCACATGATCAATTTTTCATGAATAATAATATCCCCACAGGACATTTAAAAGGTGATCTTCTTCATTATTCCTATCATACCATCTCTGAATACAATATTCAAATCGAGAAATTTAGTTCGATTTCTTCTGAAACTGCCTATCAGAAAGGAAAGAACACTTCTCAACTCGGAATATACATTCATGCATTAGGGAAATTTTTTAAAAAATATATTTTAAAAAGAGGTTTTTTAGATGGATGGGATGGCTTGTATATCGCCATAAGTTCAGGTTATTATACTATGTTAAAATACCGTAAACTTTATCAGCTACAAAATGAAAAATCGAAAAAATAGCAAAACGATTTGCTTATTTAATTCGACCAAAAGTTGGGGCGGTGGCGAATTTTGGCATTACTTACATGCTGTATCCTTAAGCGAAGCAGGCTACACTCTTCTAGTAATTACTAATCGAAAAAGTGAACTTCATGATCGTATTCGAAGTAATAAGAGCATTATATCAGAACCCTTGTCTATTAATAAACTTGATTTCCTGAACCCATTAAAGGTATGGAAAGTAAGAAATATTTTCATAAAACATAAAGTTGATTTCGTGATATTTAATGATTCGACAGATGTTAAAGTAGGGAGTATTGCTGCAAAATGGGCAGGTGTATCTAAAATAATTTACCGTAGAGGGTTAGCTAACATTATCAAAAATTCGATTTTGAATAAGATGATTTTTAATTATTTAATTACTGATTTTATAGCCAATTCACAAGAAACAAAAAGCACTATTGTTTTAAATTATCCAGAGGTTGAAGATAAAATCCATGTCATTTATAACGGGTTTCCTATTGATGATTTCGCAAAAAACAACACCTCTCCTCTATATGCTAAAAAAGGCGATGAACTGGTATTGGGAAATGCAGGAAGACTAACAGAACAGAAAGGTCAGATTTACCTATTGCAAATAGCACGAATATTAAAAGAAAAAAACATAAATGCTAAAATTCTGATTGCAGGAATTGGAGAATTAGAGGATTCATTAAAAAAACAAGCCATTGAAATGAAGGTAGATGACGTTGTGGATTTTATTGGATTTGTGGACGATATGAAACGCTTTATGCAGAGCATCGATATTTTTGTGTTCCCGTCACTTTGGGAAGGATTCGGGTATGTTTTGACAGAAGCTATGGCATGCAAAAAACCAATTATCGGATTCAATATCACAAGTAACCCCGAATTAGTAGAAGATGGAAAAAACGGCTATTTAGTTCCCGTTCATGATGTGAATTTACTTACAGAAAAAATAGTTGAATTGCACAATGATAAAGAAAAACAAATGAAGATGGGGAAATCAGGCTATGATAAACTCATACATTCATTCTCACTCGAAAAAAGTGTTCAAAAAATTGAATCCCTTATTTAAGAGATTCAAAAAGCATCATATCGTCAACCTTATTTCTTACAACATATTGATATACGGTATCACCCAGTTGAAGATTGTCGAAACCTATACTTGAAATAAGTTCGCTAGATTCGGTCAACTTATCAATTAAAACAAACTTATTATTATTTCTTAAGGCATAATCGTCAAATATAAGTTGATCTAATGGCATACCTAATTCATATTCCTTCAAATAGGAAATAAGTAGTAAACTATGAATCGTTTTTCCATTATCTAATTCATTAAACACGTAACTCTCATCTGCAATTATTGGAACAGCTGAGTTATCTGTTAATTCATTTATTAATGCATTTCTTTTATCGTAGTCTATATCATTATTTATTTTGTTACTGATGATACTATACAAATGAAATCCTGCATAATTCATCATAAATAGTAAAACAACCCATCTTGAAAAACGAGAAAGTTCATCAATTCTAGACACACCAATTCCAATGATAATAAACATGTATGGAAAATACAGTAAAGCATACTTAGAAGTAGACCCGTGAGCAATACTAGCAAGTAAAACAATAGTTAGAAGAGTATATATTAATAAGTTTTTATAATTAGAAATCAAAAACCTGAGATTTAAAATTAATACTACGATAAAAAATAAAGAAAAAACTGATTCTTCAGCACCATGAAAAAAACGCAAATGCTCGGAGAGAATTTTCACAAAAGGGGCAAAAACACTAAAGTCTGATTTATCTAAATTTGGATCATTTGTAAATTGAAATAAAAATCCTTGAAATAATTCTGGAGTTAACAGATCAAAGAAATAAAAAATAAGTATAAAACTTCCTATGATTCCAAACACAAAACTTTGTATGTAGTATTTGTTTAACACCAAAAGGAGAAACCCTGCTATTATAAAAATAAGCCCATTCAAATGGGTAAGTGCTGCTAACCCAGAGAAAATTCCACTATAAATAAGTTCTTTTTTATTGTTGTTCTTTATGTATTTACTTAGGAAGTAATAGCTAATAAAACCTAATGTCATTACCATTACTTCTGGTCTGAACAAATATGAAAAAGAAAAAAACAATGTGTTCGCTAAAAAAAGAAATAAAATAATTAAAAATGTTTTTTTTCCATCCTCAACTTCTTTTTCTATCACAATGAATTTCCACAAAACCAAAAAAAACAGGAATGAAAATAGCGACACTATTAATCTAAGGCTATTCAAACTAAAACCGAATAATTTAGTAACAACGGCTCCTGTCACTACTAGTAGTTTATGGTAATGATATACTCGATTTTCCCATTTCAAATCCAAACCTGAAAGTAAGTTGCTTTTCACAAAGCCTATTTCCTGTAACCAATATGCCTGTTCACCGATTACCGCTTCATCAATATTAATATACCTATGATTAACTGTGGCTAAATAAAATGTTATCAGTATTAAATTGGCTACGATTAAGCCTCTCAATATATTTCTACTACTCATTAAAAGTAAATTCAAGTTACTTATCTTAAAAAAAACAACACAAGTTATGAAAAACACCTAATCTTTCAGTCTATCTTTTGTATTTTTGACGTTTATTATTTTTTTATATGACCAATTACGAAGACGTAAAAGCAACCGCCTCAAAGTATAATATTCAATATTTTGAGAACATTAAGCTCTTAAATATGCACTTCACTTTAGATTCGTTAACAAAACTTGATGAATCTGAAGATGATCATTTCTGGCATAGAAATCGGAAATACCTGCTAAACATATTAATTAAGAAA